>JBIPMA010000053.1:0-7380 GCA_044369335.1 Schleiferiaceae bacterium
CCGCGTAGTTGCGCAGCTCGGTGTACACCGAATCGCCCTCTTCGCGGCCCAGATTCACCATTGCGCGGATTTTTCCCGTCGCCACTTCCATTACAATCACCGAACCGTGTTCGGCCTGGTACTTCTGCAGGCGCTCCAAGAGGGCGCGGTGTGCGATGTCTTGAATGCGGGTGTCCAGGGTGGTTTCGATGTCTTGGCCGTCGCGGGGCTCGACCTCGTAGTCGGCCTCGAGCGGCTTCCACTGTCCCTTTCCGAAGTGCTGCATCCAGCGCTTTCCGTCTTGGCCGTTGAGTACGCTTTGGTAGGCCGCCTCAAGTCCTGCCTTGGCATCGGGGCGCCAGTAGCCAATCGTGCGCTGCGCCAGCATACCCATGGGCATCAAGCGGGTGTAGCGTTCCTCGGCGATGAGGCCGGTCTTGAACGGGCTACCCTTGAACATGGGAAGCTCCTTCACCTTGCGGTACAAGCTGAAGCTCAGGTTTTTGGCAATAAATGCGTAGCGCTTCTTGCCGCGGTGCTGGTCGCGCAAAAAACGGAACCATTCCGAAGCCGTCTTCTCTCCGAGCAGGCGCTGAAGCCCTTTGGCCGTTTCTTGGGCGTGCAGTGCAAAGCGCTCTTCATCAACTACTGAGGCGTCCCAGCGCAGCTCGTACACCGGCATCGACGTGGCCAGCAGCTGCCCGTCCGCGGAGTAAATGTTGCCTCGGCTGGCCGGAACCGACCGCTCCTGAACCACCCGGTCGCGCATGCTTTCGCGCAGGGCCGGGCCGTCTTTGAGCGACACCAGATAGAGTTTAACCAGCACCGCCAATCCAAACACAAAAAGGCCACCAGTGATTCCGGCAACCCAGCGCGAGCTCAGTTGGTTGGGATCATTCGGCGTCATCCTGCGGTTTTTTAATGCGGTTTGGAGCCTTTTTAGGCGCAACCAATCCCAAGCTTTGGGCGCGCTGGCGCACGGAACCTTCGGTGCCCATGCGCATCAAGGTCGATTTGGCTTCGAGGTACTCAGACTTGATCTCGCTGAGTTCGGCGCTCAGCTTGCTGATTTGCCGCGACTGCTGCTCGGCGCGGTGTGCCCAAAAGATGGCGAGCACTCCGAGGGCGCTCAGGTAGGCGACAAACGGGAGGTTTCGCACCACATAAGGATGGCCCAAAAAGCTGCCCTTCAAAATGGAAGCTAGGAGGCCTTTGCTGCTCTGCTTATCCATGCTGCACCTCGATTTTTTCGGCCGCGCGCAAACGGGCTGAACGCGACCGTGGGTTCTCTTCGAGTTCGGCAGGGCTTGCGCTGACGGGCTTGCGGGTGAGTCCGCGAAACGGAACCAGGCGGCGACCAAAGTCGTCGCGCTCGGCCTCGCCGTCCAGTCGCCCCTCGCGCATCAAATTCTTCACACGGCGGTCCTCAAGACTGTGGTAGCTCATGACCACGAGGCGCCCGCCCACCTTGAGTGAAGGGATGCAGTCAGTGAGAAAGGTGTCGAGCACCTCCATTTCGCGGTTTACCGCAATGCGCACGGCCTGAAACACCCGTGCGGGCAGCTTGGTGTTGCGTCCCCGCTGGCTGAACGGTTCCAGCACGTCGCGCAGCTGGGCGGTAGTGGTAAGTGGGAGCGCACGCAAAATCGCCGCAGCTACGGCCGCGGGGCGTTCTACGTCTCCAAACTCGGCCAGCACCTTGCGCAGTTCGAGCTCACCCACTTCGTTCAGCCATTCACTCGCCGGCTGACCGGCGTCGGGATTCATGCGCATGTCGAGTGGGCCCTCGTACTTGTGGGCAAAGCCGCGCTCGGGGGCGTCTAGTTGGTGGCTGCTAACGCCGAGGTCGGCCAAAATTCCGTCTACCTGAACGGCCCCGTGCAGCTTCAAAAAGCGCTTGAGGTGCTCAAAGTTGTATGGAACCAACGTAAACCTTGGATCGATCAACGCATTGGCGTGGGCATCAGGATCTTGGTCAAAGGCAATTAAACGCCCTTTGGGTCCGAGGCGCTCCAAAATGGCCAGACTGTGGCCTCCGCCCCCGAAGGTGGCGTCGACGTAGGTCCCGTCGGGACGGAGGTTTAAAAAATCAAGGCATTCGGCGAGTAAAACAGGGCTATGGTAGCTCATGGTCCCCATTTTGACCGCCCATCACATCCTCGGCGAGTTGGGCGAAATCCAAGTCCGAAGGGTTAACTGCCGACTCGTAGGCTGAGCGGCTCCAAATTTCTACTCCGAAGGGAGTGCCTGAAAACACGAGCTCGCGCTCGAGGCTCGCAAAGCCAGCCAAGTCCTTGGCGATCAAAATGCGCCCTGATGCGTCGAGCTCGACCATCTTCACACCGGCGTGAAAGAGGCGCACGAAATCCGCATTCTTCTTGACAAAGCGGTTGAGCTTGCCAATCTTCTCAGAAATCACGCGCCACTGGGCCATCGTGTGCAGCTCGAGGCAGGGGCTGAACACGCTGCGCTTCAGCACAAAACCCTCGTGCGCTGCAGCGTCCAGCTGGCGCTTCAGGCCAGCTGGAAGTAGGACGCGGCCTTTGGCGTCCATACTGCATTCATACACACCGAGTACGGAATTCATGGGTTTGAGCGATTAGCTGATTCAAAAGTACCGAGTTCCTCCCACAATTGCCCACTTTCTCCCACAATTGTGAATAACTTTTCCAATTCGAATGCAACGCACTGAAAAACAGCTTCTTGTTGCTGGTTTCTTGTGCCGTGAGGACGAGGTCCCCAAGGAGGGCTTGAATGGCCGCGGTTCCATGGGGTTTCTGGACCTTCCACAAGTCCTTTTCGCACATTCCGTATCTTTGCCGAATTCCTAAAACGCACCTATGTCGACGCTGACCAACGACGGAACTTTTGAATACCTCACTGAAGGCACTGGAACTCCCATTGTGTTCTTGCACGGACTGATGGGAACCCTGAGCAACTTTGAGCACCAGCTGAACTACTTCAGCAAGCGTGGCTATGAGGTTAGCGTCCCATTGCTTCCGCTGTACAGCATGCCGTTGGCAACGACCTCAGTGAAGAGCTTGACCAAGTTTGTCAAGAAGTTCATCGACAAGATGGGCTACGAGAAGGTCTACTTTGTGGGCAACAGCCTTGGGGGCCACATCGCCCTGCTCTTTCAAAAAATGTATCCGGAACGTGTCGCTGGTTTGGTACTCGCCGGTTCAAGCGGCCTGTACGAGTCTGCCATGGGCAACAGCTACCCACGCCGCGGTGACCGCAACTACATTGCGGAGCGCGTGCGCGACGTATTTGCGGTAAAAGAGGTCGCCACCGAGGAACTCATAGATCAGGTGTTCGAAACCGTAAACGACCGAATGAAAGCCATCAAAACGTTGGCGATTTCAAAGTCCGCGATTCGCCACAACATGGCCGAAGACATCAAAACGTTTGACGTGCCCGTGTGCCTCGTTTGGGGCAAGCAAGATGCGGTAACGCCCCCCGAAGTAGCTGACAAATTCCATGAGCTCCTTCCCAATTCCGAACTGAATTGGATCGACAACTGCGGACACGCGGCGATGATGGAACATCCCGAAGAGTTTAACGCAATTGTAGACCAGTGGCTTCAGAGCGTGAAGGGCGCCTAAACCTGCACGCCGAGTTCGTACTGTCGTCCCCACGTGTGGATGAGTGTCCCGAATGGGATCTGCCCGAGTACGCGTTTATTGGCCGATCCAATGTGGGTAAGTCGTCGCTAATCAACAAGTTGGTTGGTAAAAAGGACCTCGCGAAGACTTCGGGTCGCCCCGGTAAAACACAGCTAATCAACCTGTTTAAAATTGACTTCGGAACCTGGGTTCTGGCCGACCTCCCCGGATACGGCTACGCCAAGGTGAGCAAGACCCAGCGGGCCTCGTTCAGCGCCATGATCGGTCGCTACGTGCGCGAGCGCAAGAACCTGGCCCTCGTATTCGTGCTGATCGACAGCCGCCTCGAACCCCAGCAGGTCGACCTCGAGTTTTTAAAGCAACTCGGATCCTGGCGCGTCCCGTTTGCCCTGGTGTTTACCAAAGCAGACAAGATTTCAGGATCAGTACTGATGAAGAACCGAGCGGCTTTTGAAAAAGCCTTTCTCAAGGACTGGGCTGAACTTCCGCCCTACTTTCAGACGAGTGCCGAAACGGGCTACGGCCGCGACAAACTACTTGCCTACATCGAGTCGGTCAACGCTGAGCTCAGCGGGCGGGATCCATTAGCTTAAGGCGCTCGGCGAAGTGCCGCGCAAAAAGACGAAGGTCCTCGGCGGCCTCGGCTTCGCTTGTGGCGCGCTCCAACCCGTCGGCAAGCGCCAAAAGGGTTTGGTGGTACATCTTTTTCATGTGGTCCATCTTCATCTCTTTGGTCCACAAGTCGATGCGAAGCAGTTCTTCGGCACGCTCGTCCCACACTGAAAGCATAATTGCCGGAGAGTCCGACTTATCTACGCCCCCGTCGGGCGCGGACCACTGAATGCGTTCGGGGACGCGGTTTTCGTCCAGTTCGATGTCGAGGCTAATGTGTGATTTCATGGTCGGTAGTTGGATTGCTGGATGAGGTCGGCACTGTTTGGGCTCGATTCGAGCACTTCCCAGAGGCTAAGTTCGGGGTGCGCCCGCCAGTAGGCTTGCATGATGCGCCATCCGAGCCATGTTCCGATTTGACCCGGAACCTCTTGGTCGCGCTCGGACCCCAGCTTACTGAACGGAGCCACCTCGACCAACTTTCGCTTGAGGTCAAGGCGGCGGTCGTACAGCCAGCGTTCACGAACAAATGTTTCCCACAGCTCACGCTCGTTCGCAGCCGCAAATTCCTGCTGCGCCGAGGTATAGGTCAGGTAGCGGTAGGCATCCTCCTCACTCAGCACCGTCTGAATGAAGAGCAGCTGCTTGCCCGTTCGAAGCATTTCGTCAATCAACTGACCACCACCTGCGGAACTCGGGTTGTACAGCGCCGCCGCGATGGCCGCATAAATCCGTTCGGGATGGTGGCGGGCCCTCAGGTAGGTTGCCTCTTGGGCGTACAGCGGGTGGTCCGCCCCTAAAAAGCGATCCCAAGCCACAAAAAGAGCACCCTCGGCCTGAATCACGTCGTATTCTTCTGCTCGCGACACGTAGGTATAAATCCGCAAGCCAGTCGGTTGCCCTTGCAGCCCATCTACTCGGTCGAGCATTTGGCGCACGCGACGGTCAAATTCTTCGGTACTCGTGCGAGCCTTTTGCGCATCCGCCCACAGCTGCCAAACGCCCTCATCAAGCAAGTAGGGGGGGAGGTTTTCACGCCAATTGGGCTCAAAAATCAAGGGGTGGCGCGGGGCCATGGCTTCGAGCTTCACGGCTAGGGCGGCGGAATCTAGACCCAGCACCGAATCCGCGAAGTGCACAATGCGCAAGGGGTCGCTTTCCGTCAGCACCGCGGACTGGGCCTGTGCTTCGGCCTCTTCTCCCGCAGCAACCCACGGATCGCTTTGGCATCCAATTGCCGCAAAAAGCACGGCTCCCGCGAACAAAAGACCTAAATTTGGCGTCCTTCTAAGCATAACCCAAAGGTAGTCCGATGAACGTCCCCGCCGTAACGCAGCACATAGTCGATTGGCTCCGCACCTACGCCCAGCAGGCGCGGGCACGCGGATTTGCGGTGGGAGTCTCAGGCGGAATCGATTCCGCCGTCACCGCCGGCCTCTGTGCGGCCACGGGCCTCGACGTGCACCTTCTCGAAATGCCCATCCACCAAGCCCCCGACCAAGTGTCGCGCGCCCAAGAATGGATGAAGCTTCTTGCGGAACGCCACGCGGCGGTCTCCGCCCGCCGCGTGGACCTCACGGCCGTCTTCGACGCCCATGTGGCTGCTTTGGCTTTGCCTGATTCCGTCCAGCGCAACCTCGCCCTCGCCAACACCCGCGCCCGGCTGCGCATGGCAACCCTGTACGCCGAGGCCCAAAACCACGGCCTGCTTGTGGCCGGAACCGGCAACAAAGTCGAAGACTTCGGCGTCGGATTCTTCACCAAATACGGCGACGGCGGTGTCGACCTCAGCCCCATCGCCGACCTCTACAAGTCCCAAGTCTACGAAGTAGCGCGCCACCTCGAGGTGCCCCAGTCTATCCTCGACGCTCCGCCTACTGACGGCCTTTGGACCGACGGACGCACCGACGAAGACCAACTCGGAGCCACCTACGCCGAAC
Organism: Schleiferiaceae bacterium; assembly: GCA_044369335.1. Classification (GTDB taxonomy): domain Bacteria; phylum Bacteroidota; class Bacteroidia; order Flavobacteriales; family Schleiferiaceae; genus TMED14. The sequence continues at coordinate 6,158 of JBIPMA010000053.1, forward strand.
TCGAATCCGCCATGGAATTCGCCCGCGCCTACCACTGGTCGCCCGAAACCACCGACGACCGCGCCTGGGCCACCACCCACGGCCTCGCCGACCGCCCCTTTGAAGTCTTCGTGTTATTCACCCGCTTTCACCGCGCCAACCTGCACAAAATGAGGCCGATTCCGGTCTGCTCGATTGGCGAGGTTGGCGAGGTTGGCTGAGATTGGCTCGTTAGCCTGCCAGCAACTGGTTACTTGAAACTGGTATCTTGCAACTGGTTACTTGCAACTAGTTCGTACCTAAATGTTCGGTTATAACCGGATTTTACTTTTTTTCTCGCGCTCTGAAATCGCTATATGATTCGGCATCAATACTTTAGTCCGCATAGCGGTTTGCGAGAATCAAGCTCCAAAGGTGCCTTAGCCGCGAAGCGGCCCTAGCTGCGCAGCAGCCCTAGTCCGAGCGCCGAAGGCGCGAAGGGCAAAAAGTCAACGAGCTAACCTTGCCAACTTTGCTAACTAGCCAGCCTCGCCAACCTTTTGAGCGAGCTACTTCAACGGCAACGGATCCCCCGTCGCACTCGAAGGCAGTGCGATACCCAGCAGCATCGACCACGTAGGGGCGATGTCGCGCGGGTGCACACGCTCCCAGCGTGAAGCATTTGCTGGGATTCCGGGACCCATAAACACCACCGGAACGTGCGTATCATAGGCGTGGCCGGAACCGTGCGTACAGCCGTCCGTTCCATAGTCCATGTGGCCGGACTTGAGCTCGTAAAAGACCTGGCCGCTGCGCGCGTCAAAGGCGTTGCGGCGCTGCGCAGCCTTCGTGTCGCAGGAGTTTCGAATTTCGTCAGCGGTCCACGCCATCTGTACGGCGGGGTGCTTCATGATGGCGTCGCGCACCTGCTCCCAGTCGTCGTCGTCGCTACTCTTGAGGTGGATTTGGTCGTTGCCGACATGCAGCACGCCGGGCTCGTCCAACTCGACACCGGCGATAAGGGCTCCGAACTGCGACTCGATCTCGTTTCCGGACCAGCTGCGCACCGCAAAACCGTCCAAACTAGCCTGGTTGGAGTTGTCGCAGGAACCGTGGTCGGCGGTGAGCGAAACGTAGTAGTTTCCGCGTCCAAGGCGAGCGTCGAGGGCATCAAAAAGTTGGCCGAGCTGCAGGTCAAGGCGAAGGTAGACGTCCATCAACTCCTGCGCGCGCGGGCCCATCAGGTGACCCAGGTGATCGGGCGT
>JBIPMA010000144.1:0-3873 GCA_044369335.1 Schleiferiaceae bacterium
CGCACGGCAGCGTGCAGCGGCTCCGGCAATGTAGCCGTCTGACGGAACGTACACACCTGCTTCGCCCTGAATCGGCTCCACAAGAAATGCCGCGACGTTGGGATTGGTCAGCGCCTGATCAAGGGCTTCGAGGTCGTCGTACGGAATGATCTGAAAACCAGGCATCGCCGGACCAAATCCGCCGTAGGAGTCGGGGTCGCTCGAAAACGACACGATGGTCGACGTGCGGCCGTGAAAGTTTTGGCTTGCCACCAAGATGATGGCCTGGTTGGGTGCCACGCGCTTGACGTCGTAGGCCCAGCGGCGGGCGAGTTTGAGGGCGGTCTCGACGGCCTCGGCTCCGGAATTCATCGCAAGCACCTTGTCGTAGCCGAAGCGAGTAGCCATTGCCTCTTCCATCGCACCCAGTTGGTCGTTGTAAAAGGCCCGTGAGGTGAGAGCCAGCGTACGCGCTTGGTCTACGAGCGCACCCACGATGCGTGGATGACTATGTCCCTGATTAACAGCACTGTACGCACTTAAAAAGTCAAAGTAGCGGTTGCCTTCGACGTCCCAGACGTACGGACCTTCTCCGCGCTGAAGTACCACGGGCAGCGGATGGTAGTTGTGGGCTCCGTAGCGATCTTCTTGGGCAATGTACTCGTGCGGCTTCATGGGTCAAGGATTTACCCAAAGATAGCGCCCTACCTTTGCGCAGTGATTCTCGAAAACATTCAAATTGATCGCGCCGGTGGGCGTGGCGTCGCCGTCGGCAAGACCTCAGATGGCAAAACAGTACTAGTGCGCGGAGCCGCTCCCGGCGACGTCGTCGACGTCCGCGTGGTAAAGCGCCACAAAAACTTCTTTGAAGGCCGCGTGGACCGCGTTGTTACCGCTTCTGCGCTTCGCGTGGCTCCGTCGTGTGCCCACACAGAATCCTGCGGCGGATGCCCGTGGCAGCACCTGGGATACCCAAGCCAAGCTGAATTCAAGGCCAGCGAAGTCGAGGAACAACTCGTCCGCGTAGGAGGAGTTCCCCGCGACGGTGTAGTGTGGAATCCGTTCATTTCAGCCCCCGTACCCTTTCGCTACCGCAACAAGACCGAGTTCAGCTTCACCTTTAACCGATGGAAGACCCGCGGCGAGATGGACGCCAATCCGGATTCCGAACACGAACCGGGACTCGGATTCCACGTTCCTGGATTTTGGGACAAAATCTTGGATGTTCAGGACTGCCACTTGATTCCGGAATACGGAAACCAGATTCGCAACGCCCTTCGCGACGAAGCCATTGCGCTGGGACTGAGTTTTTGGCAGCCGCGCGCCAAAGTGGGCGCACTTCGCACCGCCATGCTTCGCAGCAACCAATCTGGCGACTGGATGCTCATCATTCAGTGGGGCGAACACCCTGGGGCCGACGGATTTACCCTAATGCACCGCATGGCCGAGCGCTTTGACCGCCTGGTAAGCCTGTACTGGGGCCTCAACGAAAAGGTCAATGATTCGATGTACGACGTTGACCTTCACCTCTTTCACGGGGTTGAAGCCCTAGAGGAGACCATGGAATCCGCAATCGAAGGCGGCCGCGCCCTCAAGTTTTTGATCAGCCCAAAGTCGTTCTACCAAACGAATCCGCAGCAAGCCCACCGCCTTTATTCTGAAGCCCTTCGCGCCGCAGGGCTGGCGGGCGGCGAGACGGTCTACGACTTGTACACCGGTACCGGAACCATTGCCCTGTTCATGGCCCAAGTCGCCCGAAAAGTCGTGGGCGTCGAAAGCGTCCGTGAAGCCGTCGATGCCGCGTTCCGGAACGCGGAACGCAACGGAATCTCCAATGCAACGTTTGAAGCGGGCGACATGCGCCGCATTTTCACCCCAGAATTCGTGGAGCGCCACGGGCAACCCGACGTCGTAGTTGTGGATCCGCCCCGTGAAGGAATGCACCCCGCCGTAGTCTCAGAACTCGCTCGAATCGCAGCACCCAAGTTGGTCTACGTGTCGTGCAACCCCTCAACCCAAGCGCGAGACATTCAAATGCTTTCTGAAACCTACGAAGTTGTCAGTGTTCAAGGCGTGGATATGTTTCCGCAAACCTTTCACGTAGAATCCGTGGTACTCCTTCGGGCAAAGTCCGCAGCGAACGCCTAATTTTAAGCTATGGGAACACGCACACTCATTCTTGACGACGCACGTATGGCTCGTACAGTAGAGCGCATGGCATGGCAAATTCTTGAACGCCATAGAGATGGTGAACGTCTTGTGCTTGCAGGAATCCGAAATTCAGGATATACCCTGGCCGAGCGCATCGCCGTGCACCTTAAGCCCCATGTGGCCGTTGAACTTATTAGCATTGAAGTAAATAAGCGCGAGCCATCACTTGAAGATACGCGTGCATCGGTCGCCCCTGCGCAGCTTGAAGGTGCGCACCTCGTGGTTGTAGACGACGTACTTAATTCTGGCGCTACCCTTCTTTATGCCGTGGCCCACTTTATGACTGCCCCAATGGGACGAATTACCACTGCAGTTCTTGTGGACCGCAACCACAAGCGCTACCCAGTGAAAGCCGACATCAAAGGACTTTCGCTGAGCACGGGCCTCCACGAACGTGTAGAGGTTGATTGGTCAGTTCCGAGCGCGACTTATTTGGTCTGAATAAGCTCAGCAAGCATCGCGACCACTTGTTCGCTAGAATTTTTATCTACGGCAACTTTAAACACAGCCTTTTGGTAAAAGGGCAAGCGTTCAAAGAGGTGCTTTGCGATAAACTCAGCGAGATCTTCGTCTGCCACATCGCTCAGCAAGGGGCGCTTTGTTCCCCGAGCTCGACTCGCTGCAAGGCGCTGGTGCAGCCAGCCCACAGATGCCGAGAGGTAAATGGTCTGTCCATGCTCAACCATCCAATCAGCATTGTCGTAGTAGCAGGGCGTACCACCACCGCACGAAAGAATTCCATCGAAACCTTGGTGCTCGATAAGCAGTTGCCGCTCTAGTTTCCGAAAGGCCAACTCTCCACGATGTTTCATGAATTCCGGAATGGTCATTCCGGATTCTTGAGCAATAACGTGGTCTAAATCTTTGAATTCCAGGTTGAGATTACGCGCTACTGCACGGCCCAGACTCGACTTTCCTGAGCCCATGTAGCCCCACAAATACCATGTTTTCATACCTCTGCACAAATCTAAGTTCAAGCCTTTGGTTTTTGAGCATTTGCGCTATATTTGCAGCCTCGTTTACGAGACGACTCGATAGCTCAGCTGGTAGAGCAATACACTTTTAATGTATGGGTCCTGGGTTCGAATCCCAGTCGAGTCACGAAACGTTCTTCCTTTAAAAAGTGTAGCCCTGGTGGTGAAATTGGTAGACACGCCATCTTGAGGGGGTGGTGAGCTATGCTCGTGCTGGTTCGAGTCCAGTCCAGGGCACTTTTTTTTGGTCCGTATTTTGCGGTGAACAACTTCATGAAACTTTTCGGGTTACTCTTACTCGCCGTCGGTATAGTTCCGACGGCATCATGCCAAAGCACATCAAATAACATGAAGTCCGAGAATTTTCCCATCACCAAGACAAACGAACAATGGAAGTCTGAACTGACCCCAGAGCAGTTCCGAATTCTTCGTCAAAAGGGCACAGAATACCCGGGAAGCGGCATCTACGACCAGCACTTCAAACCGGGACACTACACATGTGCAGGTTGCGGCGCCAAACTCTTCGTAAGTGACCGAAAGTTTGACGCACACTGTGGATGGCCAAGTTTTGATGCCCAAAGTGAAGATTCCAACGTGATTGAACGCATTGACTACAGCCACGGCATGGTGCGCACCGAAATCCTCTGCAAGCAGTGCGGTGGACATTTGGGCCACGTATTTAACGACGGACCCACCGAAACGGGTCTTC
>JBIPMA010000160.1:0-3385 GCA_044369335.1 Schleiferiaceae bacterium
CAAAAAAAGTAGCACGCTGCGCAACCTCTGCAGTGGCTTCTGCATCCTTAAGGCATGAACAAACTTCTTTATTTATTTACCGCCGGCGCACTGCTTACGGGTTGCGACGACGGGGTGTACTGCACCATGGAATTCCGTAGCGTCGGATTCACCTGGACTGACTCTGTGATGCCCGATAGTGTATCCGTAACCAACATTCGGACAGGTGATCCGATTCAGATTCTAAGTGAGCCGTTTAACCAATTTTTTCCCGTTGTCGACGATGGAGCAATGAATCAATTGAGTCCGAGCGGCGACAGTCTTGAAGTTCTAGTCTTCAATAGCCAAGATTCAATTATCGCAACTGCTTGGTATGTAGTCGGTAAAGATGATTGCCACATTATTTTTCATTCAGGACCCGAATTCCTTCCGTAGTTCTTTGGCGGATTGCGAATCCTTTTTATATTTGCAACCCCATTAGGGCGCATAGCTCAGCTGGTTCAGAGCATCTGCCTTACAAGCAGAGGGTCCGCGGTTCGAATCCGTGTGCGCCCACTTCAAAACCCTTCACCAACGTGAGGGGTTTTTTCATTTTTAACGAGTTCGAATTCGATTGAGGCCCTCCCACAGAATAAAGTAACTCGCTACTAATAAAATGGGTTCTCCGATTAATACTGGTTAAAAAAAAAGGGCCCTGAGGGCCCCTTGTAGTTGGTTTGGCGGGTGTGGCGCCTAATTACTTAGAAACCGTGTAACCCTGAGATTCGAGCCACTGAATTCGGGCGTCGATTTCAGCTTGAGCGCGCTTTGAAATTTCTTTTTCACAAGAAATGATCAAACCTTCAAGTTCTTCCAATTCAAATTTGCCCAAGAATTGGTTGCGGAATACCGTCTTCAAAGTCTTGTTGCCATTCTGGTTTTCACGGAAGTGCTGAACGAGTTGTGATGGAGTCATAATTAAAGTATTATTTGGTTAATTGAACCGTGTCAAATATAGCAGAAACCGGGCCAAAAAATCAAGACTATATTAAATTAGTATTTGATGATTTGATCCATTGCAGATTTAAGGCGATCCTGAGGTAAAAAACCCTTCTCTAATTCGGCAGCAAATGGTATCGGAAGATCAGCGCTTGACACCACCGAAATAGGTGCGTCGAGCGAAGTAAAGCACCGCTGCTGGAGCTCTGCGGCGATTGAGCTACCAACACTCCCCAAAAACGTATCTTCTTGCACCACGAGGCATCGTCCGGTTTTGCACACCGATTGCTCGAGCGTTTCCCAGTCAATTGGACGGAGCGAAACGACATCTACCAGCTCAACCGAAACTTCAGGATGTTCGAGCATCCAAGATTGGACCCAATGTACTGCCCAACCGTAGGCAATTACCGTTAGGTCGGTTCCCGACTGTACAATGCACGCCTTATCGAGTGGAATACTGTAGTATTCTTCAGACACATCTCCTTCAAGTGAACGGTACAAGTTTTTGTGCTCAAAAAATAGCACGGGATTGGGGTCCTCAAATGCACGTAAAAGCAAGCCCTTGGCCTGTCCAGGATTTGAAGGATACACCACCTTTAGTCCGGGAACCCGCGCAAACCACGCCTCGGTCGACTGACTGTGGAACGGGCCGGCCACCACACCAGCACCCGTTGGCATACGAATCACGAGGTCGGCGCGCTGCCCCCAACGGTAGTGAAGCTTGGCTGCCTGGTTGCAAATCTGAGTCATGGCCTCGGTGACAAAATCGCTGAACTGCATTTCAACCATAGCCTTGAATCCTTCGACTGACAGCCCCACACCGGCGCCTACGATTGCAGACTCACACAAGGGCGTGTTTCGGACACGCTGCAGCCCGAAGCGATCAACAAAGCCGTCGGTCGCCTTGAACACTCCGCCATACTCGGCAATATCCTGCCCCATAAGCACGAGGTTTTCGTGGCGCTCCATAGCCTGCTCCAAGCCTTCCTTGATGGCATCAATCAATCGCATTTTGCGGCCTGATGTAGGCGGCACCTTATGGGTTGGCTCAGCAGTAACGGGCGCGTAGACATCGCTTAATTCTGTATGCTCGTCGTACTCAGGCTTAGGCTCGTCGAGTGCCACATTTAGCGATTCAAGGACGTAGGCAGCCAACTCTTCCTCGAGATCTTTGAGTTCAGATTCGGTGGCGGAACCTGAAGCGAGTACCTCGCTTCGGTAGCGCATTACTGGATCCTTAGATTGCCACGATTCGATCAAGCCTTCGGGATAGTACTTGGTTCCCGAAGCCTCTTCATGCCCGCGCATGCGAAATGTCACGCATTCGAGCAAAATTGGACGGGGATTCTGCCGAATCGAACTCGTCAATTCTTTGGTAGTTTCGAGTACAAGTCCTAGGTCGTTTCCATCAATTGAATGAGCCTCGATTCCGTAGGCCGGACCTTTGACTGCAAATGAATCAAAGACAAACTGTTCGCGAGAAGGTGTAGAAAGCCCCCACTGGTTGTTTTCTACCACAATGAGCACGGGTAAATTCCATACGGCAGCGACATTAATTGCCTCGTGAAAATCCCCCTCTGAGGCACCTCCGTCTCCGGTGTACACCAGCACACATTTTCCTTCGTTGCGGAGGTTCCGCGCGAGGGCTAAACCGTCGGCTACTCCGAGCTGGGCTCCGAGGTGCGAAATCATGCCAAAAATTTTGTGCTCGGGAGTTCCAAAGTGAAAGGACCGGTCGCGACCCTTAGTGAAGCCGGTGGCGCGACCCTGAAACTGGGCGAACAACTTTACTAGAGGTAGGTTTCGCGCCGTAAACACGCCCAAGTTGCGGTGCATGGTGCAAATCCACTCGTCGTCCTGCATAGCGAGCGCGGTTCCGACGCTCACTGCTTCTTGGCCGTAGCTTGAAAACCACTTCGAGATTCGGCCCTGGCGAAGGGCAATAAGCATGCGCTCTTCAATGGCACGGGGCATATAGAGCGAACGGTAGAGGTCGAGGCTGGGGTTGTGCTTCATGCTGCAAAGGAACGGCGCGACTTATCTTTGATGGATGCAACTCCCCACCCTTTCACTCCAAAAATGGACCCACGGCAGTCCCGAAGAGCAGATCGCATTTTCAGAGGAACTCGGCAGCGCATTTCGCAGCCTTGGTTTTGCTGCAATTGAGGACCACGGATTTGGTTCCGAAGACCGCGAACAACTGTATGCGTCGGTGCAGAAGTTTTTCTATTTAGACGAGTCGGCAAAACGCGCATTCATTCTTGAAGGTGCCAAAGGCCAGCGCGGCTTTACCCCGTTTGGTGTGGAACATGCCAAAGGGGAAACGTCAGCCGACCTCAAAGAATTTTTTCAATGGGGCCCCATGAACGCTGTCGATCGTGGCCTCAATGCCAATGTGGAGGTGAATTCCGCGGTGGAAGGAATGGAT
>JBIPMA010000239.1:0-7189 GCA_044369335.1 Schleiferiaceae bacterium
AAGCAACAAACAAAACTGATTTAGCGATCCGCCAGAAATCCCCTAGCCCAAAAGTTAGGGGGTTTTTATGAATGTTTCCCTTTAACAATTAGTCCAGATATATTGATTCATTTGCTATTCCTGTTATCCGTTATGTTATTCGTTATGTTATCTGTTATTTGTTATGTTATTTGTTATGTTATCCGTTATGTTATCCGTTATGTTATTCATTACCTCAACGGGTCAATAAAAAACTAGACTGTAGGAAGTGCTTGAGGGGAAACATCAATAAATATCAAAGCCTTAATAAAAATTAATAAATCAGTTTATGAGTTTAAATCGGTATCCCGAAAATTGGAAGCAACTAGCTTTAGCGGTTAAGGAATCAGCGAATTGGCAATGTCAACGATGTGGTCGTTTATGTCTGAAACCTGGAGAAACCTTACCCGACAACCTAAAACGCCGAGCTTATGTGTTGCAAGTCCATCATTGGAATTGTGACCCTGGGGATAATCGTTTAGAAAATTTAGTGGCATTGTGTAGTAGTTGCCACCTAGCTTACCATTGTCGAAGTCGAGGAAATATCTCACCTGGGCAGTTATTCCTTGATTTAAAACTCTAAGGAAAAACCGCCTGTGGAGAACAAAAAACCTAGCTGTAATTACCAGAACAAGAGAAACCTTAGTAATAAGTTTAGTTAAATCAGGTATAGGAATTGTCAACTATCCCTTAGACTGAGGCTTAAAAGACAAGTGAAAACGTTTAAAATTGGATTAAACGATGGAGACTAACTTTTATGCCTAATGAACCAGAACCAGAAAGTAATTTAAAATTTTTAGATATTGCATCTAAATTTATACTGATTTACTTATCTCTTAAACTTGTTATTTTCCCTGTTGTCCAAACAGGTATAAACATCATTCCTAATTTAGCTAATAGGGAAAAAATTTCTATTGAGAGTATTAAAATACCTGATCTGACTTTTCCTGATGTAACCTTACTGCTTATTATTTTCTTATTTCAACCACAAACATCAAAAATCTTTGAAACATTAGACATATCTGCTCAAGGGTTGAAAGCTCAATTTAGAAAACTGGAAGACAAAGTAGATCAAGCGAAAGCAGATTTAGATAAACTTCAACAGAAACAAATCGATGAGTTAAACCAGCTTCAACGGTTTATGTACCCATTACTTCTGACTCCACTAGAGATCGAAAAATTAAAAGGTCTTAAAGAGAATAGTGAAAACAATACTGCTTTTAAATTTTATGTTAACGAACCAGCAGCAGCAGAATTAAGACGATTGAGAGACTCGAAACTAATCAAAATCAAACCTCCCTATCAACATATTAGCGATTTAGAGAGAGCAAGTAATTATGGAAGGACAGACAAAGATTTTGTTGATTTAACAGAATGTTTTGAGATCACTGAATCAGGGGAAGAATTTTTAAACTACTTAAATAAGATTTCTAGCATAAAGTGAGCCAGTTATTGCTTGGTTAGACACAAAAGCAAACTAGAAAAATATGCCCATCCCTGACTACATCGACAACACCACCCACACCCTAGAAATCATCCTCAAACAACTGATTGAGGACGAAAACCAACGCATCCTCGACATCGCTACATCGTGATAAATTTTGCGCGTATCTTGTCTTTACCCCGAACTCATGTAAAATTTAAGCTGCATCGTCCTTAAGTTCATCCATGAGTAAATTGAAAAATTTACTGACAACATGGTTAGCAAATCCTTTGTCGTTTGTGAGCTTGTTTAGGAAAACAATCGGCGGTTCAGCATTTTTGAGCAAAGCATCTTCAATGCTCTCGCGCAGTTTCATCTTTTTGACATCTTCGATGTTGTTGGCGCGTAGGCTAGAGATTAAGCCCTCATCTTCTTTGAGGGTTTTATAAACCTCTTTTACTACTTTGTCATCGTCACCTAAATCGACTGAATATTTTTCGTTGATCTCTTTGATGATGGTTTCTAATACGGCTGTTAGCTCTGGGGTTGGTGGTGTATGCCCGTCACCTTCCTTATTTGTAATGGTTGCATCTTCGGTATTTAATATGATACTAAACTTGTCCTTTTTTTCATCAATTTCTTCAAGCCTGTATTTATCCATGTTCACCATCTGAATAATTTCTAAGGGTAAGGTTGCCTTTTCGTAGGGCAGGTATTTGTAAAGCAGCTTAACAAAAAGATAAAATTTTTCTAAGTCTGTATCAATGAATGTGATGATCTGCGAGATAAAGGCGTATTGACGGATGTATTTGTTGAGATTATCCCTAAATTGTTTTTTGTCTTCTGGGTCAAGTGGCACATAATTTTCATCAATGATTTTTCTGAAATCGGCTGACAGAATTTCTGATTTGACTTTTTTACGGAGAGATTTTTCGATGAATTGGGTTACATCTTCTTTGCTAAATACGTCCGCTTTTTCGATTTCATATTTTAAGTTGTAAATTTTTTGGGTGTCGATCGCATCTTCGAGGGTTGTGGTTTGGTAATAGTCTTGAAAGTCCTTTTTGATGTCTTCTTCTTTATTTGCAAAATCAATCACTAAGGTGTCTTTTTTACCATTAGTTATACGGTTTAAGCGGCTGAGGGTTTGGACTGTGGCAACGCCGCCCAAGGCTTTATCCACATACATGGTGTGTAAAAGCGGTTGATCGAAGCCTGTTTGAAATTTATTGGCAACGATGAGGATTTTATATTGCGGTTTTTTAAATTCTTCGGCGATGTCTTTGACTTTTGGCGGATTCATCGAGTCTTCGGTATATTTTTCCAGGTCGATTTCAACGGTTCCCGAAAAGGCGACTAGGGTTTGGATGTTGTAGCCTTGCTCTTTAATGATTTTGTCAAATCCGAGTTTATATAAAACTGCGTGCGCTCTGGAACTGGTGACTAACATTGCTTTGGCTTTGCCATTGATTTTATGAATGGTGCTATCCATAAAATGATTGAGCATGACGTAGCTTTTGGAGGCGATCGCGTGGGGATGTTTGTTTACTTCATTTAACAGTAGTCGTTTTGCTTTGAGTTTTTCAAAGGCTTTGTCATCTTCGGCGTTTTCGTTTTCGATTAGTTCAAAGTAAGTATTTTTGGTGATGTAGTTATCTAAGACGTTGAGAATAAAACCTTCATCGATCGCTTGACGCATGGTGTATTCATGACAAGGGCGATAACCTGATTTTTGATTAGGGTCAGGGATGCCAAAGAGTTTTAAGGTTTTGGGTTTTGGTGTGGCGGTGAAGGCGAAAAAGGATAGGTGGGGCAATTGCTGACGGCTTGCCATGATTTTTTCTAATTCTGCTTCAACACTATCCTTCGGCTCGGTATTTTCTTCATCTTGTTCGATGATTTTTTTGAGGGCTTCATCGGTGGTGAGGCTAAGTTTTAAATCCTTGACGTTTTCGCCGCTTTGGCTGCTATGGGCTTCATCGACAAGAATTGCAAAGCGCTTACCGTTTAATTTCGCCAGATCGCCGATATAGCCAAATTTTTGTAAGGTGCTGATGATGATTTTATCGCCATCGGTGAGAGCTTGGATGAGTTCTTTGCTGCCTTTTTTGATGGTTTTGACAGTGCCGTTAATTTTTTCAAATTGTTTGATTTGCTTTTGCAGTTGCTTGTCTAAAACGATGCGATCGGTAATTACAATGATGCTGTCAAATATGGGTTCTTGAGCGTCACCAAACAGGTTAGCGAGTTGATGAGCAAGCCAAGCGATTGTCTTGCTTTTGCCACTGCCAGCGCTATGTTGAATTAGGTAGTTATGCCCTGTGCCATTTTGTTTGACATCGGTTAATAGTTGGCGAACGCAGTCTCTTTGGTGATAGCGCGGAAAAATGGTGCTGATTTCTTTGGTTTTTTCATCTTCTTCATAAAAGATGTAGTTATTCAACATTTCTAAGAGGCTATCTGCCTGTAGGACTTCTTCCCAGAGGTAGCTACTGGCAAATTTATCGGGAATTACGGGATTTTGGGTGTCACGGTTGAAGGGTAAAAAGGTGGTATTGCCGTTTTCCAGTTTGGTGGTCATTAAGACGGTGTTGTTATCTACGGCAAAGTGAACGAGGCAATTTTTGAGAAATGGGTCTTTGCTATCGCGGCGTTTGCTGTATTGCTCGACAGCATGGGTGATGTTTTGCCCTGTAAATTCGTTTTTTAGTTCGAGGGTAGCGATTGGGATACCGTTAATGGCGATCGCTAAATCTAGACTTTTATCGGGATATTTGCTGCTGTAATGGACTTGACGAATTACAGAAAATTGATTGGCTTGGTATTTTTTGAGATGATCGGGGTTGAGATTGGATGCTGGTTTAAAGGCGATGAGTTTGATGGTTGCACCTTGCAATACAAAGCCTTCACGGATTAGGTTAAGGATGCCTCTTTTATCGCGCAGTTTGGCAAATTCTTTAGCAACGGCTGTGATTGTATCTTCGGGAAATTGTTTTTCTAATTTTTTCCAGATATCGGGCTGAGTGGTGCGGATAAATTTTTCTAGCTGTTCTTGATCTAAGAGATAGTCTAGGTTGAAGTCTTGGCTGTGGCGATCGCTATATAGTTGGCTGTCTTTGAGGTGGTCAAATACGATGTCTTCAAAGTTGATTTCTCTGGTGTTGCTCATAATGTTTTCTATTTGGTTTGGGGTTTCCAGTCTCTTACGTCGATTTTGCCTGTGACGGCTTGGCTAATCAAGGCAGTGCGATATTCTTGCATTAGCTCTATTTGTTTTTGATATTTAGAAATTAGAGCTTCAATTTTTGAAGTTTCTTGTTTAATAAAATCTAATACGGCTTGCTGCTCTTCTTTTGAAGGCAAAGGAAATTTTAGATCTGCAATCTTATTCCAACTTGTTCTTGGCATTTTTGTTCCTTCTGCTGTTTGGCTAACAAAATCAATAAAATCAGCATTAAGTAACATGAAATACAAAAATTCTCTCAATAATTTTATGGGTCTTAAAACTATTATTTCGGAAACACAAACACCTTTAAAGTCAGGGATAGCAACTTTTGCTAGATATGGTCTAAGTTTCCCAAAAAGAATATCTTTATCCGTAAACTTTCTCGCTGTGCTATCAAATCCAGAAAATTCTTCATTAAAAATAAACTTGCCAGTCCAACCTTCAATATTCTCAAGCGCAATATAGGTTTCATCTTGCTTCTTTGAAAATGCAGGGATAGATATATGTTCACATAAATACTTTAATTTTTGTATTTCCCAATTTTCATTTATTGAACCAATCCAATCAATGCCACTGGGTTTCATTTTGGCGTTGGGGTTGATGCCTTTGGTTACGGCTTTGTTGATGATGGCGGCTTTTTGTTCGTTTAATAACTCGATTTGCTTTTGGCGGTTGCTAATAAAGCGATCGCATTGTCCCATCTTGTAATCTAAAAAATCAACTATTTTTTGTTGTTCAGCAAGTAAAGGAATTGGGATAGAAATAGCACCAATCAAATCTAAATTTAGACCATCTCTATCCTCACCAACTAATCCTCGTATGTCCTGATATTTGGATTTTAGCCAATAAAATAAATACTTATAATTTGTATTTTTTGTAACTATCGCTGCTAAAGACTGATTACAAGTAACTTCAACTCCTGTTAATGCAACAGTGCCTTTAGTTCTACCCTGACCAGCAAGAGCCATTACAATTGCATTTTTAGGAATCCATTTAGCACTTGAATTTTTTAATGCTTCTTTGGTTATATACGTTGTTACTTCTGTTATTAATTCCTGATTAACTTCACCGCTTGCAATCCAAGGTACTGTTCCATTCTCCCAATACTTTTTCTCTTTTGTATCAGGAGTACCACCAGAATAAATTTTTGAAAACATTTTTAGTCTTGAAGCTTGCCAATGAGTAGGAATTTCACCCAACCAATCAACACCACTAGACTTATATTCAGGATAACTTGTCATTAAAATTCCTCCTTAATCTCATCCAACAGATCTTCTGTTTCCTGCTCCAACGCCACCAGATCCGCCATGATTTCTGTCAAATCCCGTAGCGGCTTGTACTCATAAAAGAACTTTGTAAACGGAATTTCATAACCGATCTTGTCCTCACCCCTTTCCATCCAAGCATCAGGCGCAAACGGCAACACCTCCCGCGCAAAATACTCATCAATATCCTCCTTCCATTTAATGCTTTCTGTATCGCGTAACTCCGTATCTGCCAACGGCTTCACTTCCCAATCACAAACCCGTCCCGACTGAATTGGAACCACAAACGGATCAGCAAAAATCACCTCAGCCGCCTCATCCTTTTCCCCCAAACAATCTCGATAAACCTTTAAAAAAGACTTATTTGGCTTACTGCCCAACCCCTTAGCCAACAGCTTGAAAAATAGCGCATCATCTAAAATCCGACCTTGGGACGATAACCCCTCCAAAGCGCCTAAAATCTGCGACTGAATCGCCTCCCCTTTGATAATATCCACCTCAGCCGCCGCCCGATCCTTCTTCTTAGAACTCGCCAACTCCTTAAACTTAGAATGGGACTTTAAAACCTCAATCTTTTCTGGCGTAATCTCATAACTTAACCGTAACGGACGCTCAACCCGAACCTTTGTATATTTAAAATCTGCCACATCATAGAGCTTACTAACCTCAACCTCGCGGCTTTGACCATTTTCTTCAACCTCAATACTGTAGGGTTTATAAGCCTTATAAATACTCGTAATTAAAGCAATACCCTCATCACTAATCTCGTATTGCTTCTTACCCAAAGACTTAATCTTTTTCGTAAAAGTAGGATGAATCCCATTAATTAACTGCACCTTGCCCCGACGATTAGCAGGCTTCTTGTTATTCAAAATCCAAACATAAGAACCGATACCCGTCCCATAAAATAAATCCTTCGGCATCGCCACAATGCAATCTAACAAATCATTCGGATCATCCATAATCCAACCGCGAATATTACTCCAGCCGCCCCCCGCATCACCATTAAACAAAGGCGAACCATTAAAAACAATGCCGATAATGCTACCCGATGGATTCATCTTGCTAATCATGTGTTGCAAAAACAAAAACGAACCATCACTTACATCAGGAGTCCCCGCCCCAAACCTTCCATCAAAACCCTTTTCCGTTGATTCATTCTCCACAAATTCCCGAATATTTTTCCAATCATCCCCAAAAGGCGGATTAGTCAACATATAGTTAAAAGTCTTGCCAATTAACCGATCTTTCGTAATC
>JBIPMA010000057.1:0-7135 GCA_044369335.1 Schleiferiaceae bacterium
AAACTTGAAGTCCCCACTCAATAGCCCTCGGGACGATTTTAACGTTATTTTGCGTCCAGGTGGACTTCGCGACGGCTACTTCGTAACGAATCGTGAGGGAGGAACCGGCGGTGACGACATTTGGACGATTTACGAAGTTCCGTTGAAGTACGGCTTGCGCGGAACCCTCAAGAGCCAAAAGGATCAAACTCCGCTCGCCAACGCGACTGTTAAGATCTCTGGTAGCGACGGCTTCAGTGCAACGGTCATGACCGACAAACTGGGCAAGTTTGAGTTGGTAGATGATAAGCTTGCGGCGGACGTGCAGTACTCGTTTGCCTTTGAAAAGAAGAAATTCCTCAACGGAGGCGCCAAAGCCAACACCGCGGGCCTCAACCTCGACAACTTTGTGTTCGTTGAGAACGAGAACGTCTTCCGCCATACGATGGAAATCGCGGCTACAATGGCACCGATTGAGTACCCGGTAATTCTTCCGGAACTCTACTTTGCGCTTGCGAAGTGGGACCTCAATGAAAAGTCACGTGCAGCCCTCGACACCGTCTACCGCACGCTCATACTCAATCCGAATATTGTCATTGAGCTTCGCTCGCACACGGACTACCGGGATGCCGACGATAAGAACCAAGCCCTTTCTCAAAAGCGAGCCGATACGTGCGTGAAGTACCTCATTAGTAAGGGTATTGACCCCGCACGCCTCGTGTCGCTGGGAATGGGTGAATCTCAGCCGTTTGAAATTCCACAGAACTACAAGGGCATGGGTAAGGAATTCTTCCCCGTGGGTACCGTCCTGAGCGAAGTGAACATCCGCAAGATGCCAGCTGCACAGCAAGAAACGGCAAACCAGATCAACCGCCGAACCGACTTCCGCGTAATTCGAGACGACTACACTCCGCCCGTGGATACAGCAGCACTTGCTGAAGAAGCCATTGAAAAGTCAAAGAATGCAGAACCAGCCAAGCCCGTTAAAGGCGAAGTGTACACGGTGGGCGACAAAGAGAGCTTTGCCACGGTGTGCCGTAATGCTAGCGTGAACATCACCGACTTGCGTAAACTCAACGGTGGTCTTCGCGGTGTGAAGCTCGAACCTGGAATGATCCTTAAGGTTACCCCGAACGGTGACTACGCGGAATTCGATTCGAAGCACCGCCAAGTGAACCTCGGTGAGACGTGGAAGATTTTGGCCAAGGACTTAGGTGTAAAAGAAAAAGAGCTTCGAGAACTTAACCCCGAATGGGTAAAGGTGGAGCCACCTGTCGGAACGTACATCCGCACGAAGTAGCGTTGATAACCTTTGAGCTTCCCTTCGGCTTGAGCCGAAGGGAAGTTTTATTTTTGCACCTATGAGTTCGAGCAACCGATACGCCGGCCGGGGCGTTTCCTCAGGCAAAGAAGAAGTTCACCAGGCGATCGCCGCTATCGACAAAGGGCTGTTTCCGAACGCGTTTTGCAAAATTGTTCCCGACGCGTTGAGCGGCTCGGCAGATCACTGTCTGGTAATGCACGCCGACGGAGCGGGCACCAAGTCGTCGCTCGCCTACCTGTACTGGAAGGAAACCGGTGACCTCAGCGTGTGGCGCGGAATCGCCCAGGACGCCGTTGTCATGAACACCGACGACTTACTGTGCGTCGGGGCTACAGGGCCCATTTTGCTGAGCTCGACCATTGGGCGCAACAAGCACTTGATTCCAGGCGAAGTAATTAAAGCCCTCATTGAAGGAACCGAGTCCGTGCTTCAGGACCTGCGCGACGCAGGCATGGACATTCAAAGTACGGGCGGCGAAACAGCGGACGTGGGCGACCTCGTGCGCACGGTAATTGTCGACAGCACCGTTGTGGCTCGGATGAAGCGCAACGACGTCATCGACAATGCTCGCATTGCTCCCGGCCAATACGTGGTGGGCCTAGCTTCGTACGGCCAAGCGACCTACGAGCGCGAGTACAACGGCGGAATGGGATCGAACGGACTCACTTCGGCCCGCCACGATGTATTCAGCAACCTCTTGGCACAGC
This sequence comes from Schleiferiaceae bacterium, assembly GCA_044369335.1. GTDB lineage: Bacteria > Bacteroidota > Bacteroidia > Flavobacteriales > Schleiferiaceae > TMED14. Next base: position 2,011 of record JBIPMA010000057.1, read on the forward strand.
GCTACCCAGAGAGCTTCGCTCCCGAGACCGATCCTGCGCTCGTTTATTCCGGAACCAAGCAGCTCACCGATGCCGTAGTTGGAAGCCCATTGGATGCCGGTAAATTGGTGCTTTCTCCGACCCGAACCTACGCACCGGTGATGATTCCAGTCATTAAAGAGCTCGGAACCCAACTTCGCGGAGCTGTGCACTGCAGCGGAGGGGCCCAAACCAAGGTGCTTCACTTTCTCAAGCAGGGCAAGGTGGTCAAGGACCAGCTTTTTGCGGTTCCGACCTTGTTTGACTTGATTCACAAGGAGTCGGCGACCCCGTGGCGCCAGATGTACGAAGTCTTCAACATGGGGCACCGCATGGAACTCTACGTCGACAGCCTTCAGGCAGCAGATCAGGTCATCGCCATTTCAAAGCAAATGGGCGTTGATGCCCAAATCGTGGGCCGCGTGGAGGCCTCAGCAACCCCCGAGGTCGAGGTGCACGCGCCCGACGGAATTCATACCTACCGCCGCGCATGAACCTTGTAGAAAAACTCCAGGCCATTTGGATCAGGCACCAAGACGTGCACGACCAGCTTATGACGCCGGAATTGGCGGCGGATCCTGCTCGCTTTATTCGCCTCAACCGCGAGTACAAAGAACTCGACGAACTCGTTCAAGCGCGTGCGCGCTACCTTGAGGCACTGGCCAACCGCGACGAGGCCCAGCTGATGCTCGAGTCCGAAAAGGACCCCGAGATGCGCGACATGGCTCAAGAAGAATTTGATGCCGCCCGCCAGCGCATCGCCGCACTTGAGGCTGAGATCAAAGAACTGCTTATCCCTAAGGATCCCGAAGACGCCAAAGATGCGGTGCTCGAAGTCCGTGCGGGCACGGGTGGGGACGAGGCGGGTCTCTTTGCAGGAGAACTGCTCCGGGCCTACCTGCGCTTTGCTGAAGAAAAGGGATGGACCACTGAAATGCTCAGCCTCACCGAGGGTTCCGTGGGCGGAATCAAGGAAGCCAGCGTGCAAATTCGTGGCGAACAAGTCTATGGCGTCCTCAAGTTTGAGAGCGGGGTGCACCGCGTGCAGCGCGTACCGGCTACCGAAAGCCAGGGCCGCGTGCACACTTCAGCTGCTACGGTAGCGGTACTTCCCGAAGCCGACGAACTCGACGTGCAGATCCGCGATGTGGATATTCGCAAAGACACCTTTCGCTCGAGTGGAGCAGGGGGGCAGCACGTCAACAAGACTGAATCTGGCGTTCGGTTGACGCACTTTCCGACCGGAATTGTGGTTGAATGCCAGGACGGTCGCTCGCAGCACCAGAACTACGACCGCGCCCTGACCGTGCTTCGTGCGCGGATTTGGGATAAGGCTCGGGCTGAACGTGACGCCGCGGTGGCAGAACACCGCAAGTCGCTAGTCAGCACCGGAGACCGCAGTGCCAAAATCCGAACCTACAACTTTCCACAGAGCCGGGTGACGGACCACCGTATCGGCCTGACCGTGTACAACCTGCCTGATGTGATGAACGGCGACTTGGGCGGCTTGATCGAAGGCTTGCGCGTCGCCGACCACGCTGAGCGCCTCAAACAAGGAGCTGACGAATGACCCACGCTGAACTCGCCCAACGAATTGAACAAGCTGGCCACGGACTCTGTGTTGGCCTGGATCCTGATCCATCCAAGCTTCCGGCCGGAACCGATTTGGCATCTTTGTGCATCGGAATCATTGATGCCACTGCCCATGTGGCCGTGGCGTACAAGCCCAACTTCGCCTTTTTTGAGGCTCTCGGCCGCCCGGGTTGGGACGCTCTCGACGCCGTGACCGCCCACCTGCGCCAACTTCAGCAAAAGCCGTTGCTTATTGCGGACGCCAAGCGCGGAGACATCGGCAACACCGCCAGCCGCTACGCTCAAGGTATCCTTGAGGTCATGGGGTACGACGCGATCACGGTAGCGCCCTACATGGGGCGCGACAGCGTAGAGCCCTTTCTTCGCGACGGAAAGTGGGTGGTTGGCCTCGGACTCACCAGCAATCCCGGAGCCGACGACCTGCAGCAGCTGGCGCTCCGAGACGGCCGACGCGTGTACGAAGCGGTTGCCGACGCATACCTCCAATGGGGAACTCCTGAAAATCTTATGGTCGTTGCCGGTGCCACGCGACCTGAAGCTCTTGGCGCCTTGCGCGACCGCATGCCCGACACCTTCTTCTTGGTTCCGGGCGTGGGAGCCCAAGGCGGCAGTGCCGCCGACGTAGTACGTCACGGATCGTTCCGCGGCAAGCCCGGCATGGGACTGCTGATCAACGCCTCGCGCAGCATTATGTACGCATCATCGGGCACGGATTGGCAAGCCGCAGCTGCCACAGCAGCCGAAGATCTCGCTCACGAAATCCGAACAGCCTACCGTGGATAAGCTCGCGCCACGTCGCATCCTAGTTACGGGAGCCAACGGCCTCCTTGGACAGTCGCTGCTCTACCTCGCTCAGGGCCGGCACGAGCTGCTTGCCACGGGTCGCGGTCCGGCTCGGGGCAACCACTTCGGTTTTCCGTACGCGGAACTTGATACCACTCGACTCGAAGATTACGAACGGGTCTTTGCCGCGTTTAAGCCGGACGTCGTGATCCATTCCGCCGCAATGACCCAGGTCGACGACTGCGAAAAAGATCCGGAAACCTGCCAAGCCCTCAATGTCGATGCCACGCGCTACTGCGCCGAAGCCTGCGCGCGCCATGGAGTGCACCTAATCTTCATCAGTACCGACTTCATTTTTGACGGCAAAAACGGCCCCTATGCTGAAGAAGCCGAGGCGGCTCCGCTCAGTGTCTACGGGTGGTCCAAGCTGCACGCCGAAGAAGCGGTGAAGGCCAGTGGCGCCCGCTACACCATTGCGCGCACCGTGCTGGTGATTGGCTACGTTCCCGGACTCAGCCGCAGCAACATCATTTTGTGGGCCCGCGGAGCCCTGCAGCGCGGCGAACGCATCCGCGTCGTCGACGACCAAGTGCGCAGCCCAACGTGGAGCGTGGACCTGGCCGAGGGCTGCCTGCGCATTGCAGAGCGCCGTGCCGAAGGAATCTACCACTTAAGTGGCCCGGACACCATGAGCATCCTTGAACTCGTCAAGCAGGTTGCGGAGCACGCACAGCTCGATGCCAGCCTCATTGACGTGGTGAGTAGCGAATCCTTGGGCCAGCCCGCGAAGCGTCCGCCCGTCACGGGGTTCGACATCAGCAAGGCTCGAAAAGATTTGGACTTCAATCCGCATTCATTCCGTGCGGTCTTAGATGAGATACCTATATTTGGCAATCTTAGCTAAGCCTTATCACCTATGAGTAGCAACACCCAGTCCTGGGGTTCCCGGGTAGGACTCGTCCTTGCAATGGCAGGAAATGCCGTTGGTTTGGGCAATTTCTTGCGCTTCCCTGTCCAAGCCGTTCAAAATGGCGGAGGGGCATTCATCATTCCCTACCTCGTTTCATTCTTGCTTTTGGGTATTCCCTTGCTGTGGATTGAGTGGGCCTCTGGGCGGTTTGGGGGATTGAAAGGCGATCACAGTACTCCGTTCATCATGAATACGATGGGTGGTAAGAAATTCTGGAAGTACTTCGGAGTCTTTGGAATTTTTACCAATATCGCAGTAGCTGCCTACTATACCTACATCGAATCATGGACGTTTTCGTACGTTTTTCATACCCTGAAGCAAACGTTTACGGGGATGAGTCAGACAGAGGTTGCACAGTTTTTCACCAGTTATGTGGACATTGGCCATAGTACGACGGGCTTGCCGTACGAGGCAATTTGGTTTTATGTGCTTGTACTAGGTCTGAATACCTGGATTTTAAGTAAGGGGCTCGAAGGTGGGATTGAAAAGGTGGCAAAAATTGGTATGCCCTTGCTTATTGTTTTCGGAGCATTTCTCGCTATTCGCGCCTTTATGCTCGGTACCAGTGGCGCGCCAGTGGGTTGCACGGACTGTGATGCAATGCTCGGATTCAACTTCTTGTGGAACCCACAATTTGATTCATTGAGCAACCCCAATGTTTGGTTGGCAGCTGCGGGCCAGATTTTCTTCACATTGTCTGTGGGAATGGGAACCATTCACTGCTACGCAGCCTACGTCAAACCCAAGGATGACATTGCATTGAATGCCATGGCCGCAGGTTGGATGAACGGATTTGTCGAAATCGTACTCGGAGCAAGCATTGTTATTCCGATTGCCGTGGGCTACCTCGGTCTTGATTGGGTTAAGGAGAATGCCGGATTTGCAATGGCCTTTCAAACCATGCCCTTCTTGTTTGGTAAATGGGGCTTAGTTCTAGGGACCGTTGCAGGGGTTATGTGGTTTGGTCTTCTCTTTTTTGCGGGAATTACAAGCTCTTTGGCTATGGGATCTCCATGGGTGGCTTTCATGCAGGATGAGTTTAAGTTCAGTCTTAAAAAAGCTGCATGGAGTTTTGGCCTCGTAACATTACTCATTGGGCTACCAACCGTATTCTTCTATCAAGAGGGAGTATTTGACCAGTACGACTACTGGGCTGGCACGGTCGGTCTTGTTTTCTTTGGTTTGGTAGAAGCGATCCTCTTTTCATGGGTATGGGGTGTGGATAAGGGTTGGGAAGAAATAAACCGCGGCTCAGATATTCGGCTTCCCAAGATTTACAAGCCAATTCTCAAGTACGTTACACCAAGTATCCTTGTTGTTGTGTTTTCACTTAGCCTGATTTCTCCAAAAGGAAATGATTGGAGTGGTGCGATCAAAAATGGCTGGGAGTTTGATGGATCGAGTATTATCGGTCAAATTCGAAACGTTAATGTAACCTACAACCGAAATGCTTGGGCGTCCTATTTTGAGTCGGAATTTGAAGGTGTAGCAGATGTAACCAATGTTGATGGACGGATAAATGTGCGCCTTGTGGCTTTAAATGGTACTGTTGCGAGTTACGATTGGGATTCCGACGTTCGACCCACAGTAGTTACAGGACAGCTCGTTCGAGCAGGTGATACCATTGCTGAGGGGTTTTTCATCAACAAAATATTTTACAGTCATCTAGCTCGTGTGCTTTTATTGGCACTGTTTATTTTTATTTCTGTACTTGTACTTACTGCTCACAAGCGTAGGACAGCAACACAATCTTGATATGAC
>JBIPMA010000058.1:0-7086 GCA_044369335.1 Schleiferiaceae bacterium
GCCAAGCTTTTCGCCGCGCCATGGGGCGACTGCATCTTCGAACACACTCAATGCGGAATTCGGAATCACCAAATCCGGATCGATTCCCAGTACGGAACCAAATCCTTCGCACGTGGGGCAAGCGCCCTGGGGCGTGTTGAACGAAAACAGTCCCGGAGTGGGTTCTTCAAAGCGCACACCCTCGGCCTCAAACCGGTTCGAGAACTCGTGCACCTGATCTTCAATGCGAATGCGGCAGGTTCCCTGGCCTTCGTACAGCGCCGTTTGAACGGAATCTGCGGCGCGGGCATCCCAGTCCTCATCGCGGAGTCCGGTAGGGACGCGGTCCACCACCAATTCAACGCCCTCTGGGCTCGGATTCTCGTCCAAGCGCACAACACCCTTCGAGGGGGTCCAGACCCGGGCGTAGCCTTGACTGCTCAAGAGTTCCCAAAATGCCGCGGGCTTTCGGTCCTTCATGTCGAGCGGAGCCGTCACGAGCGCGTACGCCCCTTCGGGGTGCGATTCCAAAAACTCGAGGACGTCCGCAACGCTGTGGCGCTTGACTTCGGCGCCGCTGGGTGCATAGGTGCGCCCGACGCGAGCAAAAAGAAGTTTGAGGTAGTCGTGAATCTCGGTAGCGGTGGCGACGGTCGAGCGCGGATTCCGCGTGCTCACCTTTTGCTCGATCGCAATGGCAGGGGCAAGGCCCTTGATATCGTCTACTTCGGGCTTATCTAGCTTGCCCAAAAACTGTCGTGCATAGGCCGACAGCGACTCGACGTACCGGCGCTGGCCTTCGGCGTACAAAGTGTCAAATGCGAGTGAGGATTTGCCCGATCCGCTCACCCCGGTGACTACCACCAAATGGCCGTGCGGAAAAGCCACATGAATGTTTTTCAAGTTGTGCACGCGGGCACCTTCTACGCGGACTTCGAGCTCTTCCATGGGCAAGGCGCAAATTTACCGCTTTGTATTCCGAGAAAAAACTTATTTTTGGAACGAGTTCTGCACCGTCAGAACGCATCAAACATCCAAAACTGAACCGCAGGCCTATCGAAGCACAGCTACGCAATTGACTTAATGCCAACTAGCTATGCTGTATTCCGAGGTTCAGGATGCCGAGCTCATTACGCGCTACGCATCGGGAGACGAACGCGCCTTTGAGGTTTTAATGCGCCGCCATGGCGATCCGCTCTTCGCGGCCATCGTGTCAAAGGTCAAAGACCGCGACGTCGCCGACGACATTTTTCAAGAGGTGTGGATCAAATTCATCCATTCGGTCAAGTCCTGTGACTACGCCGAATCGGGCAAGTTCGCCGCCTGGATTCACCGCGTGGCCCGCAACGCCACCATGGACTTTTTTCGCAAGCAGCAGCGCTCGCCGGTTTCGAATTCCGACCACATGGACCTTGCCTCAAACGGAATCGCCGACGAAGCCCTCAACGCCGAAGAGCGCGCCGTGGCCGCTCAGTGGATGATTGACGCCCACGAGGCAGTCAAGCGGCTTCCGGCCGACCAAAAGCTCGTGCTCGAGCTGCGGCTGCAGTCCGGATTGAGTTTCAAAGAAATCGCCGAAGAGACGGGGGTCGGAATCAATACCGCCCTCGGTCGCATGCGCTACGCCGTGGCCAACCTTCGGCGAATGCTGCACGTCGAAATACCAAACTAAAGGCTGAGGCGTTAGGTAGCTGAACCTCAATGCTGCCTATGGCCCAACCTACTCAACCTGCGGAACACGCACACACTGGCTCCGCCCGCGAAGCCACCTACCAAAAACTCATTGCCTACTCCAAGGCAACCTGCGGCCTTGCTTGCCGCGACCATCTGCCCACGGAACTTCGGTTTGTGGTAATGAATTAGCTGTTGGCTAATGGCTAATGGCTAATGGCTATTGGCTGCTAGTCTCTAGTAAATTCACATAAACCAACGAGCGAACTTCGCTACCCTCGCCAACGAGCCAACCTCGCCAACCTCGCCAACGAGCCAACCTCGCTAACGAGCTAAACGACGCTGCACAAAAACCGCAGTCGGGCTAGACGCAGCTCGAGCTCTCCGTACTCTTGGTCAAAGTGGCGAACGGCTTCGTCAAGGGCGCCGTCTTCGCTGTCTTCGGCGAAGTAGTCGGTGATTTCGTCGAGCGAATCCTCGTCCAGGTAGTCTTCGATCAGGTAGTCGAGGCCAAGGCGGGTTCCGCTGCGCACGATGTTCTCCATCTCGCTTAAAATTTCGTCGACCGAAACCTGCTTGCTGCGCGCGATCTCTTCAAGGCCGAGCTTGCGGTCCACCGACTGAATCACGTACAACTTGAGGTTGCCCTTTTGGCCGGCACTGCGAATGGCGAAGTCGCCGGGGCGCTCGATTCCGTGTGCCTCGACGTGGGATTTGATGGCGTCGAGCAGTTCAGTGCCAAAGCGCTTTGCCTTGGCTTCGCCCACACCCGGAATCGTTTTAAGCTCGTCCAACGTAATGGGGTAGGACGTGGCCATTTCGTTGAGCGAGGCCTCAGAAAATAGCGCGTACGGCGGAATGCTGCGCGTACGGGCCATCTTTCTGTTCAACTCCTTCAAGGTCGCATAGAGGGCGGGATCGAGCGCCACGGCCTTGCGGATGGCGCCTGCTGCGGAGGCTACGCCGTCGTCGTCGTCGAACGCGCGGTAGGGAAGGGCCGTGAAGCTTGCCTTGCCTTCGTGGAGGTCTGCGCCTGCGTCGGTTACCGACAAAATTCCGTAGCGCTCAAGATCCTTGTCAAGCAGTCCCGCGAGCATCATCTGGCGCACCAAATCGTCCCAATAGCCTGCTGAAAACGCACTGCCCTGCCCCCAGGTGGCCAAACTGCGTGCGCCCAGTGTTTTCAATATTGAAGTCTCGTTGCCAATCAACGTATTAACCACTTGAAGCGAGCGGAACTGTCCTTTGCCTCCAAGTACCGTCGATAACGCCAAACGGGCGTGTTCGGTGGCGTCACTTCCCTGCTGTGGTGCACGGCAGTTGTCGCAGCTTCCGCAGTTGGGCTCAGCATACGCCTCGCCGAAGTAGTGCAGCAAAAACTTGCGGCGGCAGCTTGAGGTAAGGGCATAGGCACGGGCATCAAGCAGCAACTGGCGGCCGATTTCTTGCTCGGCGACGGGCTTGCGCGCCAAGAACTTATCCATCTTGTCGAGGTCTTTTTCGGCGTAAAAGGTCACGCAGCGTCCCTCTCCGCCGTCGCGTCCGGCGCGTCCGGTCTCTTGGTAATAGCCCTCGAGGCTGCGCGGCATGTCGTGGTGCACCACCAGGCGCACGTCGGGCTTGTCGATTCCCATTCCGAATGCGACCGTCGCGACAATCACGTCGACCTCTTCGTTCAAAAAAGCATCTTGGTGGCGGCTGCGCGAGCCGGCATCGAGCCCGGCGTGGTAGGGCAGGGCTGAGATTCCGTTCAACTGAAGCACCTGCGCCAGCTCCTCGACCTTTTGGCGGCTCAGGCAGTACACAATCGCAGAGCGGCCCGCGTAGTCGCGCAGCAGCTTGACAATGTCGCGCTCGACGTTGGCGGTCTTGGCCTCTACCTCGTACGCCAAATTTGGGCGGTTAAAGCTGGTGGTGATGACTTTGGCATTCGGAATCTCAAGAGTCTTGAGAATGTCCGACATCACCTTGGGCGTGGCGGTGGCAGTCAGGGCCAGAATGGGCTTGCGACCGATGGCGTTCATCGCTTGGCGCAGCATACGGTACTCGGGCCTGAAGTCGTGGCCCCATTCCGAAATGCAGTGGGCTTCGTCGATGGCGTAAAACGACACCTGCAAATCCCGCAAAAACTCGATATTTTCGGATTTGTTGAGCGATTCCGGAGCCATGTACAGCAACTTCGTGCGGCCGGCGCTCAAATCCTGACGCACCTCGACCATTTCGCGCTTGCTCAGCGAAGAATTCCACACATGGGCGACTCCGTCGGATTCGGCAAAGCTCCGCAGTGCGTCCACCTGATTCTTCATCAGGGCAATTAGTGGAGAAATCACAATGGCTACCCCGTCCATGTCGAGGGCGGGCAATTGGTAGCAGAGTGACTTTCCGCCCCCGGTGGGCATCATCACAAAGGTGTCGGTGCCCGCCATTACCGAGGCCACCACTTCACCTTGGCGACCGCGAAAGTCGTCAAAACCAAAGAAGGACTTGAGTAAAGTGCGGCTCTGGGCCGATACGGTGGCTGCCATAGGCGGTGTGAAAAGCGGCGCAAAAATGCACCAAAACTTGAAGGTACGACCAATCCTACCTTTGCCAAATGTCTGACGGCAACACGATGCCCTTTTTAGCCCACCTTGCGGCCCTGCGTACCCACCTCATGCGGGCTTCTGCCTACATCCTTGCGGGAGGGGCCATTGCCTTCGTCGCGATGGACTGGCTGTTCAACAGCGTCCTGCTCGCCCCCAAAGAGGCCGACTTCATCACCTACCGGCTTTTTTGTGAGGCTGGCACGTACCTGGGGTTGTCTTCGCTGTGCATCGGCGGATTCGAACTCGAACTGCTCAACACCCAGATGGCTGGTCAGTTCAGTCTGCACATTTGGCTTTCGCTCGTCGCGGGCTTGATTTTGGCGTTCCCCATGGTGCTCTTTGAACTGTGGCGCTTCATCGCTCCGGGGTTGACCGAGCGAGAGCGCAAAATGTCGGTGGTTTTCATCGGCTCAGCCTCGGTGCTGTTCTTTAGCGGAGCCTTGTTCGGCTACTACGTCATCGTCCCGCTTAGCCTGCAGTTTTTGGCGACCTACACCGTGAGCGGCGAAATCCAAAACCTCTTCGAGATGTCGTCGTACCTCTCGACGATTACCAGTGTGGTATTGGCTACGGGCTTGCTGTTTGAGCTTCCGGTAGCGGTGTACTTGCTGTCTCGCCTTGGGCTTACCACGCCTCAAGGCATGCGCACCTACCGCCGGCATGCATGGATCGGAATCCTGGCAGTGGCCGCCGTGATCACCCCACCAGACGTGTTTAGTCAAATTGTGGTTTCGCTCCCGGTAGCTTTGTTGTACGAGCTCAGCATTGGCCTAAGTCGCTTCGCACAATACCAGCGCGAGCAGCGCGTTAGCAACCCGTCGTGATGAAGCTCGAAGCACAGTCCCTTGTCAAAACCTACCGCGGCCGCAATGTGGTTGACGGCGCCTCGTTTTCAGTCAACCAAGGCGAAATCGTCGGACTGCTCGGCCCCAACGGAGCCGGTAAAACCACCTCATTTTACTCGGTGGTTGGTTTGGTTCGCCCCGACGAAGGCCGTGTGCTGCTCGACGGCCAGGACATCACGGGCCTGCCGATGTACCGGCGCGCCCAGCTCGGAATCGGCTACCTTGCCCAAGAGGCCTCGGTCTTTCGCAAGCTGAGCGTCGAAGACAATATTGCGGCGGTCCTCGAGTGGCGCGGATTCAATCGGACCGAAGTCGCTCGGCGTACCGAAGAGCTCCTCGGTGAGTTCAGTCTGCACAAAGTGCGCAAAAACCGCGGCGACTTGCTCTCAGGAGGTGAACGCCGCCGCACCGAGATTGCGCGCTGCCTTGCGTCCGACCCCAAGTTCATTCTGCTTGACGAGCCCTTTGCGGGCGTGGACCCCATTGCCGTCGAAGACATTCAGTCCATTGTGGCTCGCCTCGCCGACGAGCGCGGAATCGGCGTCCTGATCACCGACCACAACGTGCACGAAACCCTCGCGATCACCGACCGCACCTACCTCATGTTTGAGGGCAAAATCATCAAAAGTGGAACCGCCGAAGAGCTCGCCGCCGACGACGTGGTGCGCCGAGTCTATCTCGGGCAGAACTTCAGTCTTCGCCGCGGTGTGCGGCGCGACGGAGGCGGTCATTGATCGCCCGTCCGAGGCCCACTTCAGGGGCCAATTCAATCCACAATTCGGTACAATCCGAAGCCGCGAATTCGCGCAGTGCAGCAAACAGCCGTTGGGCTGCCTCGCTGCAGTCGCCGTGGGTGGTCATTGAGGCTGCAAAGTCGTTGGCCGCAAAGGCAAGGGCGTGAACCCCCTGCGTAACAGTCACCTGGGACCAGTTGGTGCCGTGCGCCATCAGCCGAACGGGCTTTCCTGGAGCGTAGTGGGCGTCCAGCATTCCCGGGGCATTGGGTTTGCTCGATGAGGTTCGAACCTCGGGCTCGTATCCGAGGATTTCGGTCAGGGTTTCGACTGGAATTCCGCCCAAGCGAAGCACCACAGCCCGCCCTTCGGGCCAGGCCACAATCGTCGATTCAACGCCGACGCCGCAGGCTCCGCCATCTAAAATATAGTCCACTTGACCCCCGAGCTGGTCGGCCACATGCTGCGCGGTAGTGGGCGACACAAACCCAAACGGATTGGCGCTGGGCGCGGCCACCGGAACCCCCGCCGCCGCCAGCAGCTGCCGCGCGAGGAGCAGCTGCGGAATCCGCACCGCCACATGGTCAAGCCCCGAAGTCACCAAGTCGGGAACCTCAGGCCGCTTTGGCAGCACGTAGGTTAGGGGGGCAGGCCCCAAAACGCTCCAAAGACGCTGCGCTTCGCTCGGAATCTCTTGCGCCACGCGGTCTACCTCGTTCCAGTCCGACAGGTGTACAATGAGGGGGTCAAAGTGCGGTCTGTTTTTGGCCGAAAAAATGCGCGCCACCGCCACCACATCGAGGGCATTGGCGGCTAAGCCGTAGACGGTTTCGGTGGGCATACCGACCAGTCCGCCCGAACGAAGTACGGACGCCGCGCGGGCCAAGTCAGTGCCGAGGTGCTGCATCTGCACAAAGGTAGGCTGCGCTTACTGACCCAACTCGATGCGCAGCTGCGCTCCGTCGGTGATGTCTACGGTGCGCACGGCCACGGCGCGGTCGTAGCGTTCGCCCCAAATTCGGGCGTACACGATTCCGGTGTACTGATTCGCCGAGATGCTGTGGCTGCCTTCGGACCAATCCAACCCGTTGGCCCCAGCGTTGAGGTCGCGGTAGCGGTACTCGAGGTAGCCCTGCTTGACTAGGATGCGCCCGGTGTAGGCTCCGCGTGCTTCGTCAAAGCGAAGCTGGTGCTCGGCCCCGGGCAGGTACTGGTTGAAGTCGCCTTCAAGGGCCATGCGGCGGGATCCGGACCCCTCGGTGTCCTTGAGCT
>JBIPMA010000059.1:0-6945 GCA_044369335.1 Schleiferiaceae bacterium
ACCCGATCAAAAAATTCAGGAACTTCCTCGTTGAGGTTGCGGTGGTCAAGGCGAGCTTCTACTTCGCGTTTGATGAGGCTCGAAAGGGTTCCGAGGTCGTAGACATAGCCCGTCACAGGATCAATAGGGCCGGTCAACTTGACGATGAGTTCGTAGTTGTGGCCGTGGTAGCGCGGATTGGAGCAGGGTCCAAATTGAGCTTCGTTCTGGGCGTCCGTCCAAGTTTTTACGTAGAGCCGATGGGCCGCATTGAAGTGCGCATGCCGGCTTACCGACGCGCGAAGTGGTTTAGTGTTCATTGCGGAAGGTGGCTTTGGTATTCTCGAAAAATGATTTGAAACCACGCAGTGAACTGCTCGGGATGGGCTTCCATTTCGCGAGTTAAGTCGGGCATTGAGATCCAGCGCACCGCCTCGACCTCTTCGGTATTGAGGGTGACGGTTCCGTCAAACTGACCAAGAATCACGTGATCCAGCTCATGCTCGGTGAGTCCGTTGTCGAATTCGGCCCGGTAAATAAAGTGAAAGGAATCCTTCAATTCAGAGATTTGAGAAGGGTCAATTCCTAGTTCCTCATGGAGGCGACGCGTTGCGGCCTCAAGGTTTGATTCCCCCTCGCGCTGGTGGCTGCAGCACGAGTTGGTCCACAAAAGTGGTGAGTGGTACTTGCCGGCTGCGCGCTGCTGAAGCAGGGTTTCTCCGCGCTCGTTGAATAAAAAAACTGAAAATGCGCGGTGAAGGAGTCCGCGCTGGTGCGCCTCGAACTTCTCCATCCGCCCCACCGGCTGGTCGGCCGTGTTGACGAGGATAACTGTTTCCATAGTGGACTATAATAAATTCAATGCGTGGCGCACGAATGAGCTGGCAAAGAGCCGGTATTTTTTACGGTTACTGATGCGAATACGCGACGAAAACACTTCTGAAGAAGGCGTGCGCATGATTTTTTGAAAGAGCGCGTAGTAGTACATGTAGGCGATGTAGACGCCGAATCGTGATCCTTTGGGCAGTCGAAGAATGCCCTCGTAGCCTTTGCGGAAGTCGCGTTCAATGTCGCGCTCAATGGCCATTTTGGCATCGTCGTCGAACTGAGCAAGGTCTACATTGGGAAAGTACGTGCGGCCAAGCGCCTGAAAATCAGCAGCTACATCGCGTAAAAAGTTAATTTTTTGAAACGCGGAACCCAGCTTCATCGCATACGGCGTTAGTGCCTCGTACTGAGCCTGATCTCCGTTGACAAAGACTTTGAGGCACATGAGCCCCACGACTTCAGCGCTACCGAGAATGTACTGTTCGTAGGCGGATTGGTCGTAGGTGCGGTCCTCGAGGTCCATTTCCATGGAGCGCAGGAAGGTATTGATCAATCCACGGTCAATCTGGTAGGCATTCACGACATACTGAAAGGCATGCAGGACGGGGTTCGTCGAAATCCCCTCGTCAATGGCGCGGTCGGTATCGGCCCAAAAGCGCTCCAAAAGATCGCGCTGGTTCGTGCCGTGAAACGTGTCTACGATTTCGTCCGCAACGCGTACGAATCCGTATACCGCATAAATCGGATCGCGAAGTGGCTTGGATAAACCAAGGATTCCGAGCGAAAAAGAAGTGGAATACGCCTTGGTAATTCCCTTGCTCGTTCGGATCGAAGTTTTCGTGTAGAGGTCCATCATACTAAAGGATGTTCTTTGGTGATTTCGCGCGCCACTACTTCTCCTGAAATGATGCACGGAGGTACTCCGGGCCCAGGAACCGTAAGTTGGCCAGCGTAGTACAAGTTGTTGAGCTTGCCCTTTAAGCTCGGCTTAAGAATGGCCGTTTGGTCCAGTGTATTGGCCAATCCATAGGCATTGCCCCGGTGCGCGTGGTATTCTTTGACGAAATCGCGGTAGGCGAAGCTTCGCTGAATCACGATGTGTTCGCGAATGTCCATTCCGATTTGCGCCTTCATACGCTCTGCGACCATGTCGAGGTAGCGCTGGCGTGTGGCATCATCGTCCTCAAGACCAGTCGCCATCGGAATCAGGATGACCAGTGCATCTTTGCCTTCGGGCGCAGCGCTTGCGTCGGTTGCCGAAGCAATGCTCAAGTAGAACAGAGGTTTTTCGGGCCAACGTGGGTTCGTGTAGATTGCGTCGGCATGGGTGTCAAAGTCGGCGTCAAAAAACAACGTGTGGTGTTCGAGTCCCGTAAGCTTGGTATCAAGTCCCAAGTAGTACATGAATGCCGACGGAGCCATTTTGCGCTTCGCCCAGTAGTTCGCAGTGTAGCGACGGAACTCTGGCTTTACCAATTTCTGTTCGACGTGGGCGTAGTCGGCCGAGGCCACCACGACGTCTGCAGTATGGAGCGTGTTGCCCACGTAGACGCCAGAAATGGATTTGCCCTGGTAGGCAAATCCCGTTACTTCTTGGTTGAAGTGAAACCTTACGCCTTGTTCTTGGGCGAGTCGGTAAAACCCTTGGACTACGGCATACATCCCGCCGATGGGGTACCACGTACCCTGGGCAAAGTCCGAATAGTTCATCAAGCTGTACAGCGCCGGGGTGTTGCTGGGGGTAGCTCCCAAAAAGAGTACTGGAAACTCAAGCAGTTGGCGAAGCTTGGGATGGCTAACGACCTTGGCAATGCTGCTTCGGATGCTTCGAAGCAAATCCATTCGAAGCAGTCCGCTCAGGATTCGCACGTCGGCAAATTCGAGCACGCTACGCGAAGGTTTACGCACCAGATCGTCGATTCCGACGCGGTATTTGTATTCAGCATCCTTGAGGAATTCCCGAAGACGTACTGCTGAACCCTGCTCAAGGCGCTCAAATAGGGCCTCGATTTCGCTCATCTGGGCAGGAATGGGCATGGGACCATCCTCAAAGTAGATGCTGTAGGACGGGTCCAATCGGCGAAGCTCGTAGTAGTCGCTGGACTTTTTGCCAAAGTGACCAAAAAACGTTTCAAATACGTCGGGCATCCAATAGAATGAAGGCCCAAGGTCAAAGGTGTAGCCCTCGTGGCTCCACTGACGGCCTCTACCTCCTGGGCCGTCGTGCATTTCAAGAACTTCGACGTCGTATCCGGCTTGGGCTAGGTATGCGGCGCTCGACATTCCGGCAAAACCGGAGCCAATTACTATTGCTTTCTTCTTCATTTAGTCGTTGCCGCGGATTCCGCGAAGCTGATCCATCATTTTACGTCGTGCTAAGAAGATACGGCTTTTTACCGTCCCCAAGGGAATGCCCATTTGGTCAGCAATCTCTTCGTACTTGTATCCGTTGAAGTACATCATGAATGCATCCAAATACGTGCGCTCTACATTCTCGATGCGCTCAATGATGTTAGCCATCTCGTACGGGCTGTCAGCTTCATCTTCACGGTTGGCCATCATACCCCCAAGGACGTACTGGTTCTCGCTGTCGTCCGCGTAGGTGTTTTGGTTCTTCTTTTTGCGGTAGTTATTGATGAACGTATTCTTGAGGATGGTATAAAGCCATCCACGAAGGTTCGTGCCCTCTTGGTACTTTGACTGGTTCTTGATGGCCTTGTAAAAGGTCTCTTGAACGAGGTCTTCTGCGTCTTCAGAATGCCGCGTGAGCTTCATGGCTAGACCGCGCAAGAACTGTTCGTGCTGAAAAATTTGGGGACCAAAGGACTCTGGGGGCATGTCGCTTTTGTTTAACAATTACAGCACTAAGTTAAACAAGAAATGTACCGAAACGCCTATTTGTTTAAACTTTTTATGAAAAGCATAAACAAAATGTTGCCGAGCTCAGCTAAATAGCTCAGAAAGAATGAGCTAACTCAGAAGTTAGCTGTTGGCCAAGGCTGGCCAAATTCGGATAGGTCACGGTGAGGTGATCGGGCGACTTCCAGTCTGACACTGCTAAACCCGTTACCCAAAGAGGAACCTCACCCATAAACGAGCGAGCGTCTGAAGCGTACTGATCGATTACTTCCCGCGCCGGCTGTGTCGTCCACACACTAACCACAAGCTTGAAGTGATTTGCTTGCTTAAACAAGACGGCGAGGTGTTCGAGCGGAAGCGACTGGCCAAGAAAGACAACTGTGGTTCCGCGTGCCTTAAGCAAATAGTGCAGATAAAGCAACCCGAGTTCATGGAGCTCATCTTGCGGTAGGTACATGAGGACTGCAGGGCTCTTAACCGACATGCGCTGGTCCGTGAGGCGA
The DNA here is from genome assembly GCA_044369335.1 of Schleiferiaceae bacterium. Lineage (GTDB taxonomy): Bacteria > Bacteroidota > Bacteroidia > Flavobacteriales > Schleiferiaceae > TMED14. The sequence goes on from JBIPMA010000059.1 coordinate 4,170, forward strand.
TCGAGCGCCGCGTACATTTTCTGCTTGATCAGATTACTTGCAAAGTGCTCGTGAGCAACACCAATAGCGTCTGTTTGCCACATGTAACCAATCTGGTGAATGAACCCGCCAACTAGATGCGTAAAGGTGTGCTCCTCGCCTGCCTCGCGAATGCTGGCATCGAGAATTTGGGAAAAGGTTAATTCGTCGAGGTCAATGCACGCCTGAATCAAGCGTGTAATTTGGGCGGTTTGGCTTCCGTGCTGAAGGGCTTCTTCAAGTACCTTCTTGCTGAGTTCTTCGCGCGACAAATCCGCGATCTTGCTAATTCGCCAACCCTTTTGAATGAGCACCGCAACGTTCAGGAGCGTCTTTAAGTCGTCATCAGAGTAGGTACGGATGTTGGTGTCGGTGCGTTTGGGCACGACAATTTCGTATCGCTGCTCCCAAATACGGAGCGTGTGGGCCTTAATGCCCGTGAGGTGCTCCAAATCTTTGATGCTGTACGACGACTCCATAGTGGCTTTAACCCATAGATTTCAAAAAGGTTCGGCGCGGAACTACCTACCTTTGCAGCCCGCAATTTAGCCGATATGTCGAATTTACACACGGAGCTTCAGCGCCGCAGAACCTTTGGAATTGTTTCGCACCCTGATGCGGGCAAAACGACCCTTACCGAGAAGCTGCTTCTTTTTGGCGGAGCAATCAACGAAGCCGGAGCCGTCAAGAGCAACAAAATCAAGAAGGGCGCGACGTCAGATTTCATGGAAATCGAGCGCCAGCGCGGAATTTCGGTTGCGACCTCGGTCATGGCCTTTGAGTACCAAGGCAAGCACATCAACATTCTCGATACGCCAGGTCACCAAGATTTCGCCGAAGACACCTACCGTACATTGACCGCAGTCGATAGTGCCATCGTAGTTGTCGACGTGGCAAAAGGCGTTGAGGCCCAGACCGAGAAGTTGGTCAACGTCTGCCGCATGCGCGCCACCCCCATCATTGTGTTCATCAATAAGTTGGACCGCGAGGGGCGCGATGCGTTTGACCTACTTGACGAAATTGAATCCAAATTGGGGCTTCGCCTCTGCCCTCTTTCGTGGCCTATTGGTATGGGCTCGCAGTTTCAGGGGGTCTACGACCTTTGGTCCAAGTCCCTCTTGATCTACGACCAAGTAAACAAACAAAAAGTTGCTGAAGGCGTGGCCTTTAGTGACCTCGACAATCCGGAATTGGTGGAGCGCATCGGCGCTAAGGCAGCACAAACACTTCGCGAGGAACTGGAACTGGTTGCGGGCGTTTACCCCGAATTTGACGCCGAAGCCTACCTGCGTGGTGAGCTTCAGCCGGTGTTTTTTGGTTCCGCCCTCAACAACTTTGGCGTGCGCGAACTGCTCAATTGTTTTGCCGAAATTGCTCCGCACCCCCAGCCCAAAGCTGCCGAAGAGCGCGTTGTTCGGCCCGAAGAGCCGAAGTTTAGCGGATTCGTGTTTAAAATTCACGCCAACATTGACCCAAACCACCGAAGCCGCATCGCGTTTGTCAAAGTCGTAAGCGGAACCTTTGAACGCAACACCAACTACCTGCACGTCCGCGAGGGCAAGAACCTGAAATTCAGTTCGCCCATGACGTTCTTGGCCAGTAAGCGTGAGGTGGTTGAGGAGGCCTATCCTGGCGATATCGTGGGTTTACCTGACACCGGGCTCTTTCGAATTGGGGACAGCTTAACGGGCGGCGAGTCGCTTCACTTTAGCGGAATTCCGTCCTTTTCGCCCGAACACTTTCGCTTCATTAACAATGCGGACCCCATGAAATCCAAGCAGTTGGCCAAAGGTGTGGACCAGTTGATGGATGAGGGTGTAGCCCAGCTGTTTACGCTCGTCGCCAACGGACGAAAGGTCATCGGAACCGTAGGCGCACTGCAGTACGAGGTCATTCAGTACCGTCTTGAGCACGAGTACGGAGCGAAGTGTTCGTACGAACCCTTCCCCGCCTACAAAGCACTATGGGTTGAGGGCAAGGACGCCGGGCAACTTGCGGAACTTGAGCGCATGAAGGCCCGCCAACTCGCCCACGACAAGTTTGGACGCCTCGTGTTCTTGGCTGATTCCCAGTTTGGGTTGCACATGACTCAAGAAAAGTTTGACCGGATCGTGTTTCACGAGAAGAGTGAGTTCTAGAGCACAAAAAAAGCCCGCCGAAGCGGGCTTTTTTTGTGAAGAACGGTGCGGATTTTACTCCGCGCCTTTCATGTAGGTATCCAACACCTCTTGGCTCACTCCCGTGTTGCTGAATCCGCCATCGTTGTAGAGGTTCTGCATCGTCACGCGGCGACTCATGTCGCTGAACATGACTACACATAGGTTGGCGCAGTCCTCAGCCGTTGCGTTGCCCAAGGGGCTCATCTTATCAGCGAAGCTCAAGAAGGCATTAAAACCCTTGACGCCGCTACCCGCAGTCGTCGGTGTGGGAGACTGGCTGATGGTGTTGATGCGCACGTGGTTGCGGATTCCGTAGTGGTATCCGAAGCTGCGCGCCACTGACTCCAAGTAGGCCTTGTTCTCGGCCATGTCGTTGTAGTCAGGGAACGTGCGCTGGGCGGCAATGTAGCTCAGCGCGAGCACGCTACCCCAATCGCTGAGTGCGTCCATTTGGTAGGCTGTCTGAAGTACTTTGTGAAAGCTGACCGCCGAAACATCCCAACCCTTGGTCAAGAAGTCGTAGTTGAGGTCGGTGTAGGGACGGCTCTTGCGGACGTTGACGGACATTCCAATGCTGTGAAGGATAAAGTCAATTTTAC
>JBIPMA010000060.1:0-6923 GCA_044369335.1 Schleiferiaceae bacterium
CCGTAGAGTACTACGGGGAGTAACCTTTTAGCCCACACGGCCGTTTTAAATTTTTAGCATGAAAAAAGCCTACGTTTTCCCGGGCCAAGGGGCCCAAGCACCCGGAATGGGGCAGGATTTGTTCGACGCGCACCGCGCCATGTTTGAGCAGGCCGATGCGGTTCTTGGGTTCGGACTGACCGACCTAATGTTCAGCGGCACGATGGAGGACCTCACCCAGACCAAGGTCACTCAACCCGCCATTTTTGTGCACAGCGTCATCAAAGCCGCTTCACTCGGAACCGAGTTTCAGCCCGACATGGTCGCTGGGCACTCTCTTGGAGAGTTTTCTGCTCTTGTCGCCGCCGGAGCCCTCAAGTTTGAAGACGGCCTTCGCCTTGTTGCCGAGCGTGCCCTTGCCATGCAAGATGCCTGCGATGCCGAGCCCTCGACGATGGCCGCCATTCTCGGTCTCAGCGATGAGCAAGTCGAGCAGATTTGCGCGTGCGCTGCCTGCAGCGCGGCCGGCGCCAAGCGGGCCCTGATTCTGCCGGTCGGAGGCGCATTCCACAGCCCGCTCATGGAGCCGGCCCGCGCGCGCCTCGCAGGGGCGCTCGATTCCGTTTCGATTCAAGCTCCGCGCTGCCCCATTTACCAAAACGTAGTGGCCGCTCCCGTCAGTGATCCCGAAGCCATTCGCGCAAACCTCAAGGCCCAGCTCACCGGATCGGTCCGGTGGACCCAGTCAGTGCTCGCCATGGTCCACGATGGCGCCACCAACTTCTATGAAGTTGGACCCGGTAAGGCCCTTCAGGGCATGATCAAAAAAATCGCTCCCGAAGTCGAAGCTGTCAGCGCATAATCAGTTACTAGCTATTAGCTACTGGCTATTTGCTTATCGTGCAAGGCAAACGAGCTAATCTCAACCAAAAGCCAATAAGCAAGTAACCAGCAGCCAACGAGCTAACCTCGCCAAAAGCCAGTAACCAGTAGCCAACGAGCTAACCTCGCCAACCTCGCTAACCTTGCCAACGAGCCAATCAGATGAAATCCTCATTCCGCGCCCCGTCCAACATCGCCCTCGTTAAGTACTGGGGAAAGTACGGCGTGCAGTTGCCGAGCAACCCATCGATTAGCTTCACTCTGGATGCCTGTGCGACGGAGACCACGCTTGAATTGACAGATGCTCCGGGAATCACCGTGGCGCTTGACGGGGTAGATACGCCGAATTTCGTTCCGAAGGTGGCGCAGTTTGTGGACCGAATTGCCGCACGGCACCCTTGGGTAACGGACTACGGGTTCCGGGTACAGACGCACAACACGTTTCCGCATTCCTCTGGGATTGCCAGTAGTGCGTCAGGAATGAGTGCCCTCGCGCTGTGTATTGTGGACCTTGCGCAGAAGCTGGGGCATGAAGTGGCCAACCCCATGCAGGAAGCATCGGTGCTCGCGCGCCTGGGTTCAGGTAGTGCATGCCGTTCGGTCTACGGTGGACTTGTAGTTTGGGGTGAAACGCCTTCAGTTGAGGGGTCCTCTCAGGATTTCGGGGTCGCGTACCCTGACTCGGTGCACGAAGTGTTCCGCAGCTACTGCGATACAGTGGCGCTCGTAGACGTGGGTCAAAAAGCGGTAAGTAGTACGGCTGGGCACCAGTTGATGGAGGCGCACCCGTTCCGCACGCAGCGATTTGCGCAGGCCCATGACCACTTGGCTGCTCTAAAGCCAATTTTGGCTGCTGGCGACCTTGACGCATTCATCGAATTGGTTGAGCTCGAGGCCCTAACCCTGCACGGATTGATGATGTCGAGCAGACCAAGCTACATTTTGATGCGACCAAATACCCTGCGCATTATTGAGGCTATTCGCGGGTACCGTCGAGATACTGGGGTGCCCATCAGCTTTACGCTCGACGCGGGCGCCAATGTGCACATCCTCTACCCTGCGGCGTTCGAACAAAAAGCCCTTCAGTTTGTTAAAGATGACGTGAAACCTTGGTGCAAAGACGGTCGCGTGATTGTGGACCGCGTAGGCCAAGGACCGGTATCTTTGCAGCAATGAATCTGAGCCCCAAGTACTTCGCCAAAATTCTTCTATTCGGAGAGTACGGTGTCATCCGCGACGCCATGGCGCTTTCGATTCCGTACACCAGCTACTCGGGAGTCCTTCGACTTCCCGACGGTGAAGCGAGTTTTGACCAGCGCGAATCCAACGCTTCGCTGGACCGTTTTACCGCATACCTCGAAGAACTTAGTGCGCTGGGAACACTTGCCGCAGACTTGGATCTGAAAGCACTTCGTGCCGACCTCGACCGCGGACTCTATTTTGACTCGAGCATACCACAAGGCTATGGTGTGGGTTCCTCCGGAGCCATGGTGGCGGCACTCTACGCTCGGTACGCGCGGAATCCACTGCCCCTTGATGAAGCCAACGACCCCGAAAAGCTCAAAGCGCTGAAGGCCGAAATGGCCCAGATGGAGTGCTACTTTCACGGCAAGAGTTCAGGTATGGACCCCACGATTTGCTACCTCCAGCTACCGCTTCTGGTGCGCTCGTCCGAAGACTTGGGGACTGTTTCGATGCCCAGCCTTCCGACTGACGGCCGTGGCGGAATTTTCTTGCTGAACTCTGGGGCGCCGGGCGAAACCCAGCCCATGGTCCAAATTTTCATGGACAAGCTCAAAGAAGAAGGCTTTCGCCGCCTGATGACCGACCAGTTCAAAAAGTACAACGATGCCTGCGTTTCGGCCTTTTTGGACGGCAAAACCGACGTACTCCTTCGTGAGTTGAAGAAACTAAGTGGCCTTGTGCTTGAGAACTTTGGCCCGATGATTCCGAACGACTACCACAACTTGTGGCAGAAGGGAATTGACACCAACGCCTACTACCTCAAGCTGTGTGGCTCAGGCGGCGGCGGGTACATTTTGGGCTTTGCTCCCGACCTGGAACATGCGAAGGCGGAACTCGATCCGCATCGAATGGACGTCGTCCTTCGCTTTTAAGCGAACGGATATGCGGCGCCGAACCAAAATTCTGCTTCGCCTTACGGCATTTCTCAGCCTCGTTCGCTGGACCCATATTTTATTTTTAACAGTAGCTCAGGTGCTCGCTGCTTTGACGCTGCTGCACGGACCCGAAGCTACGCCCTGGCTCACCCTAGTGGGCGCGATCGCGACCACGGCGCTCATTGTGGCAGGAGGTTCGCTCTTCAATAGTTTTTACGACTTAGAACGCGACCTGATCGAGCGTCCCTGGCAGACCCTGCTCGAGCGCCCCGTAGCCCGCAAGTACGGAATGCAGTTGGCATTTAGTTTCTATGCTGCAGGACTCATCACCTCGCTGCTCACCCTTGATTTAGCCGTTGCCCTATGCTACTGGATTTTTGCACTTGTGGTGTTTTTGTACTCTCACAAGCGTTTGGGTTTTGGTGTGGCCGGAGCGCTTCTAGCCAGCCTATTGGCTTTTGGTCCACTGCTCTTGCTTGCGGGTGCGCTGCATCCTGGCTCATGGCCCGGATTTCTTCGCGGGCTCCCCTTAGCTTTAGCCATGATTGCATTGGAATGGCGCCGTCAGTGGGAGCGACGCCAAATTCCGCACCGCGGCGAACCCCAACGGAACCAGCTGAAGCGGCAGCAGTGGATCTATAAAGTACTGTTGGCCTTAGCCCTAGGGTTGATCCCGTGGATCTAGGCGCGATCAGTGAAAGACGGTAAACATACCGCGGCGTTCTTCGACTAGCCCATCAGGAAGCCAAATAAATACCTTATAGCTGTATGGGCCGGCAGGTACCTTCTCGCCTCCGTAGGTTCCGTTCCAGCCATTGGGATCCTCGTCGCTGTGAAAAATTTGAAGGCCCCATCGGTTAAACACGGCCCATTCAAACTTTACTACACCAGTTGCGACGACGTTGAAGCGCTCATTGACCGCGTCTCCGTTGGGCGTGAATGCCGACGGAATGTAGACATAGTGGTCCATCTTCAAATCAATCGGATAGGCCAAGCTGTCTGAGCAACCCATGCTGTCGCGCACGGAGAGTCCCACCCAGTAGGTTCCGGGACGGCCGTACACGTGGCGAGGATGCACACGCGTTGAGGTGTCGCCATCTCCAAAGAACCAACGCACATTGAGTGTATCACTTGAGTAGTTGGTGAATCCGACATCCAAGGGATTTCCGGGGTCTTGCAAGTAGCCAAACGATGCCACCGGCTGGGGGACCACCCAGGCATAAATAGAATCGCGCGCCTCGATCAAACAGTTGTCGGTGACTTTGTAGCGGAACCATTGGCTGCTCGCCGGTGATACCGTCCAGGTACTACTAGATGGGCCTCCGCCGAGCCACTGAATGCTTCGGGTTCCGCGTCCCCCAGAGGCCACTGCCTCGAGCGTCACCGCGTCGCCGGGGCACAAGAACAGGGTGTCAGACTCTGTGCGCAGTGAGTCGTACAGATCCACATAGATCGTGATGCTGTCGGTACGAGGGGAGGCGCTGCACTCGTCCCAACTGAGGTAGCGGTACGTCGTGGTTTGGGCCGGCGCTACCGCAGCGAGCACTGTCTGTGTAGAATCATGTTCCCAGTATCCCCATCGAACGCCTTCACCACCTGTCAAGGTGGCCCGAAGAACTGCACTTGAGCCCGGGCACGCCAATGTGTCGTTACCTTGGTCTAGCGAAAGTAGCGCCTGGTGCGAAACCCGATCACGTAGCCAAATGTCCACCGAGTCCGAGGGATATACCGCACAGTCTGAAGCAACAGGCAGCATCCGCACCCGTAAGAGCTCTGGTGCCTCGGTAATTCCGTCGTCGATGGGGTCAAACCAAAGGGTGTCCGTGGTTTGGCCGGGGAGCAGCGTCAGTGAGCTCGGTAGGGTTGAAGCGAAATCGGACGCACCAGCGGTTCCGACGTACTGAAACTGAGCGGTCAGCGTATCGCTCGTCGCCCCTGCACGCTGAAAGAGGAGGTAGCTACGGGCGCAGCCCTCAACCATGACTGAATCCGTAAACGAGGCACCCGAATTGGTCGTTGGCGACAGCGAAATGGTGGGAACCAAGAAGCTTCGCGCACCTAAAAATACCGCGGAATTGAGTGCACCGTCACTCACGTCAGAGATCATGAGCTTGATGGTGTAGGGCACACCGCACTTCACGCCCGCCTTTGCCGTAAATACGTCCGTAAAGCCTTCAAGGTTTACAATATTCGATCCTCCGGAATTTGAATTATAGTATGCGGAATGAGCAACATAGTTGGGATTGGCACTCAGACAGTTGCTTGCGGGATATGACCCCGATGGGAATCCCTGGTTGATCGTATTTACAGCTACGGGAACATTGGTTCCTGGAATCACTGCAAGATTCACGGTGTCAATGCGAAGGCTTCCATTGGCATTGTACAGCGGAGCCCCATTAATACCCGGACCTATGAGGAAGAATCCAAATACATCGTTGAAGTTTGAGCAGGTGTATCCGGAATATTCTTTAGACCCAAAAATGTAGTCGAACTTCACGCTGTCTCCGTTTGCCAGGAAGTTGAATTGGATGGATGCACGGTCGTACTGATTGGAATTCGTAGATCCGATGGCATTGAGTACCGTTCCAAGATTGGCGCTTGGAGTTTGGGTGGGATAGGTTGTGAAGTTGCCGCTTTGCCCAGGAACCACATCGATGGCGTCAGTAGTCACCATCACAATTCCGCTGTCAAGGCCAAACGCGGGGTTGGCGCAGGTGAACTTTCCCAACTGGACGGAATTTGGTTGGCTAATAGGTAGCCCAAACTGGTTCAACGGCGAGTACACGAAGAGGTTGGGCCCCACCAGCACATTCTGCACGAGCCACATCGGATTGTTGCGCGGTGCCGTGGAGTTGACCACGATGTTTTGCGCCCCAGAAGAGATTCCGAGAACAACTGCGAGGAATAGAGCGAGTTTTCGCATGGTTTGAATCCGAAAGATACAAAGGGTTGGCCGAGTGGATTGTACCTTCGAGTTATGATTGATTCGTACGTATCCCAGCACCGTCAGCGCTTTCTTGACGAACTCTTTACGCTTTTGCGCCTCCCAAGTATTTCGGCCGATCCCGCCTACAAAGACTCAGTTCTTGCTACCGCGGACGCCGTCGCCGACTTTTTGACCAAAGCCGGGGCTCAGAATGTCGAAGTCTGTGCTACTCCTGGCTATCCGGTGGTTTATGGCGAGTACATGGTCGATCCCGCACGTCCTACAGTACTCGTCTACGGCCACTATGACGTACAACCTGCAGATCCCTTGAATTTGTGGACGACTCCAGCCTTTGAGCCTGAGGTGCGCACCACTCCAATCCACCCGAACGGAGCCATTTTTGCCCGCGGAGCCTGCGACGACAAGGGCCAGTTCTTTATGCACATCAAGGCTTTTGAGGCCATGGTGGCGCAAGGCAATGTACCCTGCAACATGAAGTTCATGATTGAGGGGGAAGAAGAGGTTGGCTCAAACAACCTCGAATGGTTTGTAAAGCGCAATCACGACCGCCTCGCCTGCGACGTGATTCTTATTTCAGACACCGGAATCATCGCTCCGGGCGTTCCCTCGATTTCGGTGGGTCTTCGCGGTCTGTCGTACGTCGAGGTCGAAGTGACGGGCCCCAACCGCGACCTTCACTCTGGTATTTACGGCGGAGCCGTGGCCAACCCGATCAACATCCTCACCGAAATGATCGCATCGCTTCACGACCAAGACAACCGGATTACGATTCCGGGATTCTACGACAAGGTGCAGGTTTTGAGCGACGCGCAGCGTTCCGACCTCAACAAGGCCCCATTCAGCCTTGAGGAGTACAAAGCAGCCCTTGACCTCAGCGAGGTACACGGTGAAACCGGGTACACTACTATTGAGCGCACCGGCATTCGTCCGACGCTTGACGTCAACGGAATTTGGGGTGGGTACACGGGCGAGGGCGCCAAAACCGTCATCGCTTC
>JBIPMA010000072.1:0-6108 GCA_044369335.1 Schleiferiaceae bacterium
GTTACTGTACGAAACCCCGCCGTTGTAGGATTCAAAGACCTTTTGGCCTGCGACATAGCCGCTGCGGCTCACGATGATGTGAAGGGGGTCGAGTGGATCGACTGCGATGCCCGTGATTACGTGGCTGCCGGCTCCGCCGCTGTGCTGCGACCAGGTAGCGCCTCCATCCATCGACCTGAAGAGGTACTGGTTGATGCCCGCATACAGCACGTCAGGGTTGCTGGGCGACTCGGCAAGCACGTCAATGTTGTCGGTTCCGAGCAAATTTGACGAAGTGGTGGCCGTAAAACTGACGCCGGCGTTGGTTGACTTCCACAGCTTGGTAAAGCCCGCATAGAGCACATTGCCGTTGTGGCGGCTCACTAAAAATGGGGTTACCCAGTTTCCGCCGCCCGCCGGAGGCAAATTGAACGGCGCATTGAAGCTGCTGCCGCCGTTGTTTGATTTTTCGAAGTCGCCGTAGTAGATCGAAGCGTACATCACTAGCTCGTTGGCCGGATCCATACCGCAGTCCATTCCGTCGCCGCCGCGAACCCGCGACCAGTTGGTCTTTTTGAGGTGGGTTCCGTTGTCTTGCGCCCCAGCCATCGTCCACGTGGGGTTGGCCGGAGTCGTCGCAATCTTGTAGTACTGAGTCACCGACAGGCCGTTGTTTTTGGACACCCAGCTGTTGGCCAAGCCGCCGTTGGGCGACATGTACATTCCGCCGTCGTTTCCGGCCCAAATCTCATTGGTTCCTGGGCGGAACGCGAACCAGTGCTGGTCCGCGTGCACAAAACTGGCTCCGCCACCACCGTACCAGTGGCCACTCAAGGCAAAGTTGGCCCCACCGTTGTTCGACCGCCACACATTCACGCCGCCAATGAGTAATTCGTCTTTGTTGAGCGGCGAAACCGCGATGGCCAAGTCGTACCAGGCTTGGCCTCCGGCACCGCTTCCGGTTGTTGACCAGTCCAGCAAGTTGGGCGAAGATCCGTGCATTTGCGACCACGTCACGCCCTTGTTCGTCGAGCGGTATACGCCGTACAGGCCGTTGTTGTTGGCTCCAAAGAGCGCATACACGTAGTTGGTATCCGCTGCGGTAGTCGCCACTTCACAGCGTGCGGGGCCGTTGGCAGGCAATCCAGAGGCCCCCGTAAGCATGGTCCAATTCTGACCAAAATTCCGTGAAAACCAAACCTTTCCGTTGCTTTCTGTACCGGCGTACAGCAAGTGCGGAGCCCCCGGAGTCGACGTCAGCGACTGAAAACCACCGCCCTGTGCAATCGTCCACGTGGCGCCGCCATCTGTGGTCCGGTAGATTCCGGCCCGAGAGCTAACCACCAAGTGCTGGGTTTGGGTCGGGTGAATGACCATGCCGGTCAATCGGGCGTAATTGGTCAGCTGCAGGGTCAGCCCGGTGGGCTTCCACGTTTCGCCCCCATCCACCGATTTGAGGACACCGATACTGTACGTATCACCTCCGTCCCGGTCGCCCGTCGCGATGTACATCGTGTCGGGGTGCATGGGGTCTATGGCGATTCCGCTAATCCCCAAATTCGGCAACAAATCGGTATTGGTACTCCACGTAGCCCCGTTGTCGGTGGTTTTCCACAGACCGCCCGCTGGAGCCCCCACATAAATCGTACTAGGTTCTGTGGGGTGAAACGCGATCACATTGATCCGACCAATTCCTTCAATCGGATTCCCATTGAACGGACCCTCAGGAGTCCATTGGCCGAGGCCACTCGCGCCTGTACTTGTGCTTCCCCAGGTCTGCTGCATCTGCTGCATTCCTTCAAATAGTGCTGTCGGACTCGGACGCTGACCCGTGGGATAAACTCGCGGATCCATAAATGCTTCCCAGCGCTTGAACTGCTTCCAACCCTTTCCTTTCTCGCTGGCCTTGCCCTCGAATGCGGAATCAAATTCCTTAACCACATCGTACACATTGGTATTCTGGTCGTTCCACATCTGCAGCCACGTGGGTTGCTGGGCCAGTACCGCGGTCGAAACCGCCATCAATAAAGCAGAAATTTTTAAGCGCATCCGGTAAAAATACGGAACCTCGATGCGGAAATTGTTGAATGTTTTGCACTTCGCGCCGCCGGCGCGCTTCCATGTTTCTTGCTACTGGTTTCGAGTTCGGGCAGTTTGGACGCGTAGAGAAAAAGTAAAATCCGGTTATAACCGAACAGAATGTACCGCTTCGCGCCTGCGGCGCTCAGGCAAAGGCACTTCCCGCTAGGGCTGCTTCGCAGCTAGAGCCGCTCTGCGGCAGACCAACGAGCCAACTTTACCAACCTCGCCAACTTTACCAACCTTGCTAACTAGGCTTCCTGACTCATATCCCGCAGCCTGCGGCGGTAGACCTCAAAGAGTTTGGCTTTGGACAGGAATCCGACCCAGCGGCCGTTGTCGATGACGGGAACGTACCACTGGTCCATGCGCTCGACGCGCTTGACGGTGTCTTCCATGCTCGAATTCAGGTCGACTTGGTAGGCGATTCCTGACATGGCGTCGCGGACGGCGGTGGGGGGTTGCGAGAGGCGCTGGGCCCGGCGCACGTCGTCCCAGGTGAGGGTTCCGAGCAAACGGCCGTCTTCGACGACGGCCAGCATGTTTTTGTGCTCGGCCATCAGGCGCTGCACGGCTTCTTCAAAGCCGAGGTTGGGGCTCACGTCGGCGATTCCGCGCTCGAGAACGTCGTCCCACTGAATCAGGGTGAGCACGGCCTTGTCGCGGTCTGTGGTCCAGAGTCCACCTGCGGCCGCCAGCGGAGCCGTGTAAATCGAATGCGCGCTGAGGGAGCGAGAGACAAAAAAGCTCACCGCTGAAACGAGCATCAATGGCAGGATGAGGGGGTAGCCGCCGCTGATTTCGGTGATCATGAACATTCCGGTGAGGGGGGCGTGCATGACGCCGGCCATGAGCCCGGCCATGGCGACGAGCACAAAGTGGACCGAAGGCACGTCCATACCCAACTTGTTCAGCATGAGTACGTAGGCGAGGCCAAGAATGGCACCCATGAACAAAGTGGGGGCAAACATTCCCCCGACTCCGCCGGCGTGGATGGTGAGTCCGGCGGCAATGGACTTCATCAGCGCGAGGCCGAGGAGCAGCGCGATGACGATCCAGGCGCTGTGGTTCTGCCAGGGTACGAAGCTCTGGTCGAGCAGGGCCGCGACGTCTCCCTGAAGGGCGGCGGTGATGCTGCCAAAGCCTTCGCCATAGAGGGGCGGAATGAGAAAAATGGTTCCGCCCAAGAGCAAGCCGCCTGAGATAGCACGAAACCAGGGGCGCTTGACGTTTTCGAGCAGCGACGACGACCAGAGGTGGGCCCGCTTGACGTAGACTGAGAAGAGCGCGGTGACCAGGCCCAAGCCGAGGTACTGCGGAATGAACTGGGGCTCGAACTCGCCGATTCCGTTGACGGTGAACAGGGTGGTGCCGTCGCTCAAAAGCAGGCCGGTCAGTGACCCGGTTGCCGAGGCGAGCAGGAGTGGAACCAGCGCGCCCAGCGTGAGGTCCAGGCTGAATACTTCGAGGGTAAAGACGAGGGCGGCGATGGGGGTTCCGAAGATGCTGCCGAGCGCGCCGGCGGTGGCGCACGAGATCAGCAGAATGCGCTGCTTGAATCCGAGGCGGAGCCAGCGCGCGAGGTTGGATCCGATGGCGGCACCGGTTCCGACAGTTGGCCCCTCAAGACCCACGGAGCCACCAAACCCTACGGTGAAGGCCGAGCCCACAAAACTGGTGTACATGGCCGACCGCGGAATAATTCCGCCATCCTTGGCGATCGAGCTCAGGGCCATGGGAATGCCTTCGCGCATCCGCCATTTGAAGCTGCGGCGCAGGACCATGACAATGCTGATTCCGACCAAGGGAAAAAGAAAGTAGGCGACCTGGTAGATGTCGCTGAGGCGCTCGGCCACCACGAGCTCGCGCACGGCGTGGGCGGCGTTCTTCAGGACGACCGCGACCAAGCCCGATATGAGCCCTGTGACCACCGCAACCAGCACCAAAAAAGTGCTCGTGTCAAGGTTTTGGGCCCGCCAAATCAGGAAGCGGCGGAGCAGCCGCTCAATCGCTTCCCGGCCTCGAATCATGCCTTAGGGTTCGGCCTTAGAAGCAGGTTGAGCTCCTCCATCTGCGCCTCGGCAATGGGCGAGGGTGCGTCGATCATGACGTCGCGGCCCGCGTTGTTTTTCGGGAAGGCGATGTAGTCGCGAATGACTTCGTCGCCGCCCATCAGGGCTACAAGGCGGTCAAAACCAAAGGCGATTCCGCCGTGGGGCGGCGCGCCGTACTCGAAGGCGTTCATCAAAAATCCGAACTGTGCCTGCGCCTCTTCGGGGCTGAACCCAAGCAGCTCAAACATGCGGGCCTGCAGGGCGCGGTCGTGGATGCGGATCGATCCGCCGCCGATTTCGTTGCCGTTCAGCACGATGTCGTAGGCGTTGGCGCGCACGGCTCCGGGGTCGGTGTCCAGCAGCGGAATGTCTTCGGGCTTCGGACTCGTGAAGGGGTGGTGCATGGCAAACCAGCGGCCCGACTCTTCGTCCCACTCAAGCAGCGGAAAGTCCACGACCCACAGCGGCGCAAACTCAAAGGGCTTGCGCAGCCCGAGCTCCTGGCCCAGATGCAGGCGCAGCTCGCTGAGGGCTTTGCGGGTTTTGTTCGCCCCGCCGGCGAGTACGAGCACGAGGTCCCCGGGCTCGGCGCCAAAGGCTTCGGCCCAGTCGCGCAGGGCGGTCTCGTCAAAAAACTTGTTGACCGACGAGGTGGGAACCCCGTTCTCGTCCACGCGCATCCAAATCAGGCCGCTCATGCCGAGCTGCGGGCGCTTGACGTAGTCGGTTAGGGCGTCGAGCTGCTTGCGGGTGTAGGATCCGCAGCCCTTGGCGTTGAGGCCCACCACGAGCTCGGCCTGGTCAAACACGGGGAATCCCTGGTCCTTGACGCGGTCGGTGAGCTCGACGAACTCCATGCCAAATCGGATGTCGGGCTTGTCGTTGCCGTAGCGGCGCATCGCCTCGGCGTAGGTCATGCGCGGAACCTCATTCAGTTCCACCCCGTGCACCTCGCGCAGCACGTGGCGCACGAGGCCCTCAAATGTGTTGAGGATGTCCTCTTGCTCAACGAATGCCATTTCGCAGTCGATCTGCGTGAATTCGGGCTGGCGGTCGGCGCGCAGGTCTTCGTCGCGGAAGCAGCGCACGACCTGGTAGTAGCGGTCCATTCCGGCCACCATCAGCAACTGCTTAAACGTTTGCGGCGACTGCGGAAGCGCGTAAAACTGGTTTTGGTTGAGGCGCGAAGGCACGACGAAGTCGCGGGCGCCTTCAGGCGTCGACTTGATCAAAAACGGCGTCTCGACGTCGACAAATCCGAGGGTGTCGAGGTAGCTGCGCACTGAGCGGTTGATGCGGTGGCGCAAAAGCAGGTTGTTGCGCACCGGAGCCCGGCGAATGTCCAAGTAGCGGTACTTCATCCGAAGCTCTTCGCCGCCGTCGGTCTCGTCTTCGATGGTAAAGGGTGGAGTCGCCGCAGCATTCAGCACTGTGAGCTGATGCACCTTGATTTCGACGTCGCCGGTGGTGAGGTTGGGGTTCTTGTTTTCGCGCTCGACCACGGTTCCGACCGCCTGCACGACAAATTCGCGCTGCAGCTTGCGCGCCTCAGCGAGGCGTTCGGGATCGACCAACTCGTTGAAGCTTAGCTGGGTAATGCCGTAGCGGTCGCGCAAATCGACAAACGACATTCCGCCGAAATCGCGGCGGCGCTGCACCCATCCAGAGAGGGTTACGGTTTGACCAACGTGGTCCAGGCGGAGCTCGCCGCAAGTATGGCTTCGGAACATGGCCGCAAAGGTAACGCGCCGCCCGGAGCCGGGCCGTATTTTTACGCCATGCCGCTCGCCCCCGTGACCCCCGAAGACGACGTGCGCTTCATGCGCCTCGCCCTCCACGAAGCCGTCAAGGCCATGGACCAAGACGAGGTCCCGGTCGGAGCCGTCGTGGTCTGGCAAAACCGCGTCATCGCCCGCGGCCACAACCTAACCGAACGCCTGCACGACGTCACGGCCCACGCCGAAATGCAGGCCATCACCGCGGCCAGCCACGAGCT
>JBIPMA010000061.1:0-6825 GCA_044369335.1 Schleiferiaceae bacterium
TTCGGGCTTTCTAAACCGAATAGGCGCGGGGGGAGGTGTCGTCGCCTTTGGATTGCTTCCACCCAACTTTTGGGCCGTACTTCCCCTAAAGGTGCGCGGCTGTTCGGGATCGCCGAACGCATCGCGAAGCTCCCTCGGCACCCCATAGCTCTTCGGAAGTTCTGGAACGTGTACATCTAGATGCTCTTCATCCAACTCTTCGAGAAAGCGGCTTGGTTCGCAGTCAATCAACTTACCCCACCGATAGCGAACTCGTGCATAGGTCAAAAATGCGCGCTGTTCGGCCCGGGTCAACGCGACATAAAACAGACGGCGCTCCTCTTCAAGATCACTTCGCGAATTCATCGCCATCATCGAAGGGAAGAGGGCGTCCTCCATTCCGACCACGAACACCACCGGAAACTCCAAGCCCTTTGCCAAGTGAATGGTCATCAAAATCACCTTGGGTTCGTCGGTCTCTTGCTCGTCGCGATCGGTCAGCAGTGCCACATCCTGCAAAAAGGCTCCGAGGCTTGGGTCGCCGTCTTCGGTTTGGCTTTGTTGCTCCACAAAGTCCTTGATACCGTTGAGTAGTTCTTGCACGTTCTCGTAGCGGCTAATGCCCTCGGGCGTCTTGTCTTCGGCGAGTAACTTCACCAAACCACTCGTGCGGGCAATGTGTTCCACGGTTCCGAACGCGTCCTGCTGCGTGGCGATGATTCGGTACGAATCAATTAGATCTGCAAATGCCACGAGCCGTTCAGCCGTCGGGCGGTTGATGCCTAAGTCCCAGTTCGTCGCATTGCGCACTGCTTCCCAAAGCGGAACCTGTCGGTCATTCGCCGCAATCGTGAGTCGGGCAATGGTGGTGTCACCAATTCCGCGCCCCGGTAAATTAATCACGCGCCGCAGTGCCTCTTCATCACTCGCATTGACCGTCAGTCGGACGTACGCGAGCACATCCTTAATTTCTTTACGTTGGTAAAACGACAATCCGCCATAAATCTGGTACGGAATATTCCTGCGCCGCAGCGCATCCTCAAATGAGCGGGACTGGGCATTCGTGCGGTACAAAATGGCAAAGTCGCCGTAGCCGCGGTGCTCCTGATGTACTAAGTCAAAAATCGTCTGCGCCACATACTGGCCTTCGTCGGAATCGCTCACGCTTTGGTGCACCACAATCTTCTCTCCAAGCGGATTCTCTGTCCACACGTCCTTTTCGAGCTGCTCTTTGTTGTGCGAAATCAGCACATTGGCCGCCTTCACAATGCGCTGAGTGCTCCGGTAGTTTTGCTCCAGCTTGTACAGCGCCGCGTCCGGGTAGTCCTTTTGAAAATTCAGAATGTTCCGAATGTTGGCGCCGCGAAACGAATAAATGCTCTGCGCGTCATCGCCCACAACACACACGTTTTCAAAGCGCGCGGCCAACGCCTTTACAATTAAGTACTGTGCGTGGTTCGTATCCTGATACTCATCCACCAATAAATAGCGGAATCGGTCCTGGTACTTGGCAAGTACGTCCGGAAACCGAGCGAACAACTCATTCGTCTTGAGTAGGAGGTCGTCGAAATCCATCGCTCCAGCACGAAAGCAGCGCTCCATATACTGAGTGTATACTTCACCGAGTTTGGACATCCGTGCCGAGGCATCTTGCTCTTGAAGGTCGGCCCGTGCTGCATATGCCTTTGGCGTGATCAGGCTATTCTTGTACGCCGAAATGCGCGAGGCCACGGACTTGGTCTTGTAAATCTCTTTGTCGAGGTTCAGCTCTTTAATCACATTCGCCAGCACTTTTTGTGCATCCTCGGAGTCGTAAATGGTAAAGTTGCTCGGGAACCCAAGGCGCTCGCCCTCCACGCGCAGAATGCGCGCGAAAATGGAGTGGAAGGTGCCCATCCACACATTCTTTGCTTCGGTCGGACCAATCACCTTCGCGATCCGGTCTTTCATCTCACGCGCAGCCTTGTTCGTAAAGGTCAAGGCAAGAATTTGAAAGGCATCCGCCCCTTGGGCAATCAAGTGCGCAATTCGGTAGGTCAGCACTCGCGTCTTGCCAGAACCTGCTCCCGCGATAACCATGACAGGCCCGTTGAGGTGTGCTGCGGCCTTGCGTTGGGCCGGATTAAGTCCGCTTAAAAGTTCATTCATGAGAGACTACAAAAGTAGTCGGGCGGGCCCCCGGAGCATCGCCGCGTGGAAAACTTTGAAATTCTTTTTACTAGGTGGAGGTGATTAGAGAAGAATTTGTTCTACATTTGCAGTCCCCAAAAAAGTGGGGGTGAAATTTTATTTCTACCGACGTCAAACCACGTAGAAGAGCATGCCAACGATCCAACAATTAGTCCGTAAAGGACGCGTAACCCTGGAAAAGAAGAGCAAGTCGGCCGCACTGGACGCTTGCCCACAACGCCGTGGCGTTTGTACCCGGGTATACACCACTACTCCCAAAAAGCCGAATTCCGCAATGCGCAAAGTTGCGCGTGTGCGATTAACCAACGGCAATGAAGTCAACGCCTACATCGGAGGTGAAGGTCACAACCTGCAAGAGCACAGCATCGTGCTTGTTCGCGGAGGTCGTGTGAAAGACCTTCCGGGCGTTCGCTACCACATCGTTCGCGGTGCCCTTGATACGGCTGGCGTGAACGGTCGTATGCAGCGTCGTTCGAAGTACGGTACCAAGCGTCCAAAGGCTAAAAAATAATTAAGTAAGGAACCATGAGAAAGACTCGTGCCAAAAAGCGCCCGTTACTGCCGGATCCCCGTTTTAACGATCCCCTCGTAACTCGTTTTGTGAACAACATGATGTACGACGGAAAGAAGTCAACCGCCTTCAAAATTTTCTACGACGCCATTGATTTGGTTTCGGAGCGTACCGGAGAGGCCAATGGTCTTGACCAGTGGAAGACGGCCCTTACCAACGTTATGCCGCACGTAGAGGTGCGCAGCCGTCGTGTTGGTGGAGCGACATTCCAAATTCCGCAGCAGATTCGTCCCGACCGCAAAATTGCAGTTGCAATGAAGTGGTTGATTGGATACTCACGCAAGCGCAACGAAAAGAGCATGGCTGGTAAGCTTGCAGGCGAAATCATCGCTGCCGCCAAAGAAGAAGGTGCAGCTGTGAAAAAGCGCATGGACACGCACAAAATGGCCGAAGCCAACAAGGCGTTCTCACACTTCCGTTTCTAACCGCAGTTTATTCAAACGATGGCTTCACGCGACCTTAAATATACCCGCAACATCGGCATCATGGCCCACATTGATGCTGGTAAGACAACTACTACAGAGCGCATTCTTTACTACACTGGCGTAAGCCACAAGATTGGTGAAGTGCACGACGGTGCTGCTACCATGGACTGGATGGTTCAGGAGCAGGAGCGCGGTATCACCATTACCTCTGCTGCGACGACGTGCTTCTGGCGCTTCCCAACAGTACAGGGTAAGGACATCGCTGGCCAGACCGAAGAGTACAAGATTAATATCATTGACACTCCTGGTCACGTTGACTTCACCGTAGAAGTAGAGCGTTCCCTCCGTGTACTTGATGGTGCTGTGGCGCTTCTTTGTGCGGTAGGTGGTGTACAGCCTCAAACTGAAACGGTATGGCGTCAAGCTACGAAGTACAGTGTGCCACGTATTGCGTTCGTCAACAAGATGGACCGTACAGGTGCTGACTTCTTCAACGTAGTTCGCCAAATCGACGACAAGCTTCGCGGTAACGCGGTTCCCCTTCAGGTGCCCATCGGTGCAGAAGCTGAGTTCCGTGGCGTAGTTGACCTCCTTACCAAGAAAGCCATCATTTGGAATGATGACACTCAGGGAATGACCTACGACGAAGTAGAAATTCCTGCTGACCTAGTAGCTACCGTAGACGAATACCGTGAGAGGTTGGTTGAGGCAGTTGCCGAATTCGACGACAACCTCATGGAGAAGTTCTTCGAAGATCCAGCGAGCATCACCCGCGAAGAGCTTACTTCCGCGATCCGCAAAGCGGTAATCGCTATGAAAATCACTCCAGTTCTTTGTGGCTCGGCCTTTAAGAACAAGGGTGTTCAGACAATGCTTGACGCAGTGATGGAGTATCTTCCGTCACCTGTTGACGTTGAGGCTATCGCTGGCGTCAATCCGGACACCGACCTCGAAGAGGTGCGTCGCCCTGTTTCTACCGAGCCTTTGGCGGCCCTTGCCTTCAAAATTGCTACTGACCCCTTTGTTGGTCGTCTTTGCTTCTTCCGCGTATACTCAGGTAAAATTGACGCCGGTTCGTACGTGAAGAACATGCGCACGGGTAACAAGGAGCGCATCAGCCGCATCTTCCAAATGCACGCCAACAAGCAGAACCCTATTGACGTAATCGAAGCAGGTGACATTGGTGCAGGTGTTGGTTTCAAGGACATTCGTACTGGTGACACACTGTGTGACGAGAAGAATCCCATTGTTCTTGAGTCAATGAGCTTCCCAGAGCCAGTTATTGGACTTGCGGTAGAGCCAAAAACCCAGGCAGACGTTGATAAGTTGGGTATGTCTTTAGCGAAACTTGCTGAGGAGGATCCTACCTTCCGCGTCCATACTGATGAAGAGACTGGACAAACGGTAATCTCTGGTATGGGTGAGCTTCACTTGGAGATCATTGTTGATCGCCTAAAGCGTGAATTTAAGGTAGAGTGCAACCAAGGTGCTCCTCAGGTGCAGTACAAGGAAGCGCTTACCTCAACGGTTAACCATCGCGAAGTCTACAAGAAGCAGACGGGTGGCCGCGGTAAGTTCGCGGACATTGTGTTCACAATTGGACCTGCCGACGAAGCACACACGGGCGGACTTCAGTTTGTCAACGAGATTAAGGGCGGTAACGTACCTAAAGAATACATTCCATCAATCGAGAAGGGCTTCAAAGAGGCGATGAAGAACGGCCCGTTGGCTGGATACGGCATCGACGCGATGAAGGTAACCCTTACTGACGGTTCATTCCACCCTGTTGACTCGGATTCACTTTCGTTTGAATTGGCAGCAAAAATCGGATTCAAGGAGGCTGCCCGTAAGGCACGTCCAGTAATCCTTGAGCCAATCATGAAGATGGAGGTTGTAATGCCCGAATCGAGCATGGGTGATGTGGTAGGTGACCTCAATAAGCGCCGTGGAATGGTGGAAGGTATGGACACGAAGGATGGCGACAGCCTCGTTCGCGCCAAAGTGCCTTTGAGTGAAATGTTCGGTTACGTAACGACGTTGCGTACGTTGACCTCAGGTCGCGGTTCTTCGAGCATGGAGTTCAGCCACTTCTCAGAGACTCCTACAAGCATCTCTGAAGCTGTAATTGAAAAAGTAAAAGGCAAATAATAGGATCGATGAGCCAGAAAATTCGTATCAAGCTTAAGTCCTACGACCACAACCTCGTAGACAAGAGCGCAGAGAAAATTGTTAAGACGGTAAAGAGCACTGGAGCCGTAGTCAACGGACCCATTCCTTTGCCTACGAACAAGCGCATCTACACTGTACTGCGCAGCCCACACGTCAATAAAAAGGCGCGTGAGCAGTTCGAGTTGTCAAGCTACAAGCGCTTGCTTGACATTTACTCGTCTTCAAGTAAAACCATCGATGCCCTGATGAAGCTTGAGCTTCCCAGCGGTGTCGAGGTCGAGATCAAAGTATAATAATCCCTAGAATTCCTGACAATGCCTGGACTAATTGGCAAAAAAATCGGAATGACCAGCATCTTCGACGGTGACGGAAAGAATTTTCCGTGTACCGTTATTGAATTGGGCCCCTGCGTGGTGACTCAGCTCAAGACGAATGATGTCGATGGTTACGAAGCCGTGGAGATCGGATATGGCGAAAAGAAACACGCCACATCGCCTGCCGCCGGCCACGCTGCAAAGGCTAACACCTCTGCAAAATCAAAATATGTAGAATTCCGTGAATTCGGAACTGAAGTAGCCTTGGGCGAAGTGCTCACTGTTGCCATGTTCGAAGAAGGTGAATTCGTAGACGTTGTAGGCCAGTCGAAAGGCAAGGGCTTCCAGGGTGTTGTAAAGCGTCACGGCTTTAGCGGTGTCGGTGAGGCAAGCCATGGTCAGCACAACCGTCTACGTGCTCCGGGTTCTATTGGTGCAGGTTCAGACCCTAGCCGTGTATTCCGCGGAATGCGCATGGGTGGACGTACCGGTAACACGCGTATTAAAATTCAAAACCTTCAAATTTTGAAGGTCGATGCAGAGAAGAATCTGCTCGTTGTCAAAGGTTCCATTCCCGGCGCGAAGCAGTCGCTTGTAATTGTTGAGAAGTAATGGAAGTTCGCATTTTAAACCAGCAAGGTCAGGAAACCGGTCGTACGGCTCAGTTGAATGACGAGATCTTCGGTATCACTCCGAACGATCATGCAATGTACCTTGATGTGAAGCAGTACTTGGCAAACCAGCGCCAGGGAACGCACAAGAGCAAGCAGCGTGCTGAGATCGCACGCACTACTAAGAAGCTGCACAAGCAGAAGGGTACGGGTGGCGCTCGTCATGGTAGCATGAAGTCGCCTTTGTACCGTGGCGGTGGCCGTGTGTTCGGTCCAATTCCTCACGAGTACGGATTCAAGCTCAATAAGAAGTTGAAGTTGGTTGCTCGTAAGTCGGCTTTGAGCCAACTCGCAGCGTCAAACCAGATCCTAGTTGTGGATCAAATTGCAATGTCTGCACCAAAGACGAAAGACTACGGTGTGATTCTTAAGGCTTTAGGTCTTGAGGGCAAGAAGTCCACAGTGGTATTGGCTGAACCAAATAATTCAGTATATTTGTCGTCCCGCAATTTTGAGGGCTCAAAAGTTGTAATTGCTTCTGAATTAAGCACTTATTCAATTTTGAA
>JBIPMA010000062.1:0-6783 GCA_044369335.1 Schleiferiaceae bacterium
CGCGGATTTGACGTGCAACGCCTCTTTGCCTCGTGGATGAAGTGGGGTCGGATTGCCGAGCACGCCCGCTACGGGTCGAACTACGACTACCACCGCGCCCTATTCATGCTCAACCGCGAACCCTTTCTTGAAAACAACTGGGTGGTGCTGCGCGAACACGAGACGCTCAAGCCGCCCCTCTCGGTGGTGCATACCACCTGGCACGACAGTACTGCTGCCGCGGAATCCTGGTTGGACGCCCAATCCGACCAACTACAAACCGTGGTAGGCCGCGGACGGAAGCCCTTTGGTCAAAGCCAGTTCCCCGCCCTCTGGGATTACGCTGACGGGGTGGATACTCCGGCGTTTTTAGGGGGTTTGGGATAAACAGCCGTTTACAACGTCTCTAGAGCGCCTGCGTCTGCAGGACTTGGCCGCAGCTGCCCGAGGGCGTCGACCGGAACGGCGTTGGTGGCGTTGGGCCAGCCGATCCCGAGGGCAGGCGAGCCCAATTTGAGTCGGTAGTCAAACGTGCCCGATGCCTCGAACTGCGGATTCACATTGAACACGCAGCCCTCAAACCGCGCGGGGTCGTTGACGTCGTAGAGGGCTGGATCGGGGAAGCGGTTCAGCTTGAGCAGAGATCCTTCAAAGCGGTAGTTGAATGCGGCTTGGGGTCCGTATCCGAAGCCGACTTCGGACTCTTGACTTCCGTCCACGATGCAGTTGCGCAGGTCGGCCTGCAGCAGGGCACGGTAGCGAAAGGTGCCAGTTCCGTCGTCGTAGCGGTTGAAAAGGCCAATTGAGGGCGTAGATCTGGGGCCCGGGAATGAGTTGGCAAACGTGCAGTGGTCCGCTTCGACGCGGCCACCCAAGGTGTAGAGGTTGTAGAGGCCTGAGTTGGCCACAACGGTGTTTTCGAGTCGGATGCGGCCAAATCCGCTGTAGATGGCGGCACGGCTGAAGTCGGTAATGCGGCTGTCGCGCACCAAAAGGTTGTGGGGCTCGCCGTCGGCCACGCTGTCGCAGCGAATTCCGAGGGTTCCGTTGCGGATCCACGCGTTGTGAATGTCGGCCCGGGCGCCGCGCTGCAGGAAGATTCCGCCCAGCACGCCACCCCATTGGCCGGCGATGTTGCGGTAAAAGGGTTCGAGGCGGTCGCCCTGAAGCACCGCGGGTTCGTCGTAGGATCCGGCCTCGGCGGCGTCGACCCGAAGGGTTCCGCCCGAAGTCACCCAAAGGCCAGAGCCGCTGTGAAAGTGGACCTGCGCGCCCGCCAAAATGTCAAGGGTGGCCCCGCTGTCAACCACCGCGTAGCCGTAGACGACGTGCGGCTTGTCGTTGGCCCAAACCTCGTTGGCACCCAAAATCACGTAGGGAATAAGGATGTCGGGGTAGGGTTCGGGCTGCGGAATCGTCAGGACGCGGTTGGGGTAGTGGAAGTGCGCGTCCCAGGCGAGCGCCACGAGGTAAATGTTTTGGGTAAAGCTGCCTTGTTCGACGCGCAGGGAGTCCTCCCAAAGCATCTCGCCGTCGCCGCGGGGCGCAGTGGTTTCGACAAAAATCCAGATGCTGTCGCGGGCCGGAATCACTACGTTTTCGAGCTCGGGCCCGGGCTGACCGTTGGCGTTGAAGCGAAAGGGCGACTCGGTTCCGCGGCCAAGGCTCAGGCGGCTGAGGTTGATATCGTAGGCGCTTGGGTTGACCAGGCGGACGCTGCGCGTGGAGCTTCCGACCGTGGCAAAGACGGTGTCGAGGTAGACGGTGTCCTGGCTGCGCACGAGGGTCACCGGTTCGGGCGCAAACCGGTACTCGGGCCGGCACGACGCGAGGGCGAGCATTGCGAGGATGAATGCGGTGGCGAGTGGCCTGAGTGGCGTTGGTACCATGGTGGTTGTGCTGGCTGCAAAGGTCGTACCGATGGCGTAGTTTTGCATTTCGGAATCCGAGCGCGAAATTTGCGTTTCAAAATAAAACTCCGGTCGAAAGTATTTCGTACATTTGCCGTCCGCAAAAAATGGGGATCGGGCCAAACCTCGATCTAAAATAACGAAGCGATGAAAGACAACCTCCACCCTACCAACTACCGTGTGTGTGCTTTTAAAGACATGGGCACCGGTGACATTACCTTGATCCGCAGCTGCGCCAATGCCAAAGAGACCCTCGAGGTTGACGGTGTGGCCTACCCACTTGTAAAGATGGAAGTGTCGAGCTACTCGCACCCATTTTACACGGGCAAGCAAAAGCTTCTCGATACAGCGGGTCGTGTGGACAAGTTCCGCAACCGCTACGCGAAATTCTCGAAGTAAGCCGCTACCTTCGTGGGGATGCACTACATCTTCCACGACCGCGGCGAGCGCGAGACGCTCAAGCCCCTTTCTTGGACCCGGCCTGTGGCCGACCTGCGCGTTGGTGTAACTACCCTTCGCGAAAAATGGTCGCTGCGCAGCCCGGGTTCAACGTTTTCGTACCATTCGGCCCCGTACCTAGCTGGGGCCTTTGATTTGAGCCAGCCCGAAGGCGACGACGTGCGCCACGTGCGCGGATGCCTGGTTGCCACCAATGCCCTTGTGGACGCCGTTGCTTCGCTTCGTCCCGGCCAGCAGCTTGTCGACGCCAAGGGCGAGTGGCTGGCAGGCCATGGGGCCGATGCCACAGAATCGTTAGCTTTTGCTGACGCGGTACAGCTCATGCGCCGCCCGTTCGATCTGTTTTCAGCCAATGCCGCGGTACTTGAGGCGGATTTTGACCTAATGACGGCGGGACGCCGTTCCGCTGCAATCAGCAGCACCAACACCCTGATTGGCGACCGAATTTTTGCCGAAGAAGGCGCGGTGGTCGAGGCCAGTGTGCTCAACAGCCGTACAGGCGCCATTTACCTGGCCGCGGGCAGCGAAATCATGGAAGGCAGCCTCGTACGTGGCGCACTCGCACTTTGCGAGGGCTCGCAGCTAAAGCTCGGATCCAAAATCTACGGTGCCACCACCATTGGCCCCGGAAGCAAAGTGGGGGGAGAGGTGAACAACGCCGTCCTCTGGGGCAACAGCAACAAGGGGCACGATGGCTTTTTGGGCAACGCCGTCTTGGGCGAATGGTGCAACTTGGGCGCCGACACCAACAACTCTAACCTTAAAAACGACTACAGCGAGGTCAAGCTGTGGAGCTACCCGAGCGGCCGGTTTGAGGCCACCGGCCTGCAGTTTTGCGGCTTGGTGATGGGCGACCACAGCAAAGCCGGGATCAACACCATGTTCAATACCGGAACCGTCGTGGGCGTGGCCTGCAACATCTTTGGCGCGGGCTTTCCGCGTAACTTTATCCCCGATTTTTCGTGGGGCGGCCCCCAGGGAATGACCGAGTACCGCCTTGACAAGGCCTTGGCGACCACCGAGCGGGTTTTGGCCCGCCGCGGCCGGCCACTGGATGCTGCCACGACCGACATTTTGTCCGAAATTTTTGCGCAAACGGCACACCTTCGCGGTGGCACGGCCATTGCCCAATAGTCGGCCCATGGAAGTACCCCGCTTTTCACTCCTGTCTGAGGACACGGACCTTATTCCGCTTATCACGAACGAAGAAGACAACTCGGTTCCCGAGGCTGATCTTGCTCCTGAATTGGCCCTGCTGCCGCTGCGCAATACGGTGCAGTTTCCGGGCGTGGTCAGCCCAATTACCGCCGGACGCGACAAGTCCATTCGCCTGATCCAGGAGTCCCAAAAGGGCAAAAAGCTCTTTGGGGTGGTGGCGCAGCGCAATGCGGACACCGAAACGCCGACGGCTGACGACCTACATCCCGTCGGAACCTTGGTGCAAATGGTCAAGTCCTTTCGCATGCCGGACGGAAACATCACCGCCATTTTGCAGGGCAAGCGCCGCTTTCGCATCCTTGAGCTCCTGACCGACGAGCCCTACCACCGCGCGCGGGTGGAGTACTTAGACGAGGCGGTTCCGGCCGAGGGCGATACCGAATTCACGGCGCTCATGTCGACGATTCGCGAGCTTTCGCTCGAGATCATTCAAGAGAGCCCCAACATTCCGACCGAGGCACAGATTGCGGTTAAAAACATCGAATCCGACACGTTTTTGCTGCACTTCATTGCGAGCAACACCAACCTCGAAGTCGAGGCCAAGCAGCTCCTTCTTGAAGAAGACGACCTGAAGAAGCGCGCCCAGCAGGTGCTCAAGCACTTGAGCCACGAAAAGCACCTGCTCGAGGTCAAAAACGATATCGCCAACAAGGTGCGCGTCGAGTTTGACCAGCAGCAGCGCGAGTACTTTCTGCAGCAGCAGATGCGCACCATTCAAGAGGAGTTGGGCGGAAACAGCTTTGAGGCCGAGTTCGAGTCCTTTCGCCAGCGTGCTGCTGAAAAGAACTGGCCTGCAGAGGCGGCCCAGCAGTTCGAAAAGGAGCTGGCTCGCTTGCAGCGCATGAATCCGCAGGTTCCGGACTTCGGAATCCAGCGCAACTACCTCGAGCTCATGCTCGACCTGCCGTGGAACCATGTGGTCAAAGACCGCCACGACCTCAAAAAGGCTCGCAAAATCCTTGACCGCGACCACTTTGGACTTGAAAAAGTCAAGGAGCGCATCCTCGAACACCTCGCCGTGCTCGCGCTTAAGGGTGACCTCAAGAGTCCGATTTTGTGCCTCTACGGCCCCCCAGGGGTGGGCAAGACATCGCTCGGACGCTCTGTGGCTGAAGCACTTGGCCGTCCCTACGTGCGCATGTCGCTGGGCGGAATGCGCGACGAGGCCGAAATCCGCGGCCACCGCAAAACCTACATCGGAGCCATGCCAGGCCGCATTCTGCAGCAAATCAAAAAGGCGGGGGCGTCCAACCCTGTGCTGGTGCTCGACGAAATCGACAAGCTCGGCATGGGCGTTCAAGGTGACCCCTCAAGCGCGCTGCTCGAGGTCCTGGATCCCGAGCAAAACCACGCCTTTCACGACCACTTTCTCGAGATGGGCTACGACCTGTCCAAGGTATTGTTTATCGCTACAGCCAACAACTTGGGCGGAATCCAGCCCGCGCTTCGCGACCGAATGGAACTCATCGAGGTCACCGGATACACCCGCGAAGAGAAGGTCAAGATTGCCCAAAACCACTTGATGCCCAAGCAGCTGCGCGAGCACGGACTTGAGCCCAAGGCGATCAAGCTCGAGGCCGCCACTGCGTCGGCACTGATCGAGGGCTACACCCGAGAATCAGGCGTACGCCGACTCGACCAGCAACTCGCCAAGCTCGCCCGAAAGGCCGCGTTGGCGCGTGCCGAGGGCAAGGACTTTCCGTCCAAGCCGACTGCCGCGGACCTTACTGAAATTATGGGCGTGGCGCGCTTCCGCAAGGACGACTACGCCAACGAAGGCGTAGCGGGTGTGGCCACCGGTCTCGCCTGGACCCCCGTGGGCGGTGACATTTTGTACCTCGAATCCACGATTGCTCCTGGGTCGGGCCGCATGAGCATCACCGGCAACCTCGGTGACGTTATGAAGGAGTCCGCCACCCTTGCGCTGACCTTTCTCAAGGCCAATGCGGCGGAATTCGGTCTGGAACCCGAGCACTTCAGCCAGTACGACATACACCTGCACGTGCCTGAGGGCGCGGTGCCCAAAGACGGTCCTTCGGCCGGAATCGCGCTCTTGACCGCCCTGACCTCCCTCTACACGCAGCGCCGCGTGCGCAACGCCCTCGCACTGAGTGGCGAAATCACGCTGCGCGGCAAGGTGCTTCCGGTGGGCGGAATCCGAGAAAAACTCCTCGCCGCAAAGCGGGCCGGAATCAAAACGGTGCTGCTCTGCGCCGACAACGAACGCGACGTGCGCGAGATTCCCGAGGTCTACCTCAAAGGGCTCGAGGTGCGCTACGTCAAAACGATGCGCGAGGTGCTTGAGTACGCCGTAACCGACAAAAAGGTGAAGAACGCCAAAGTCCTGAGTGTGCGCAAACCTGCAGCCGCGGCTACCGACGCGGCAATTCCGGCCAAAGCGTAACTTGCTAGGGTGAGAAGAGGCCTGTTGCTCGTGGTCCTGGCGGCTCCCTTGGTGGGAGTGGCACAAAACCTCGCATGGTCTTCGATGAACACTGCGGGCCCTGCACGCTGGTCGGCGTTGGCCGGAGCAGCTTGGGCCTACCCAATGGATGCGGGTGCATCCACCTTTAATCCTTCGCTCGCCGCAGGCCTAGATCGGCGTCAGGCCGTGCTCAGTACGGGCTCGCTCCCTAGCGGTTTGCGCTTGGGGCACATGAGTGTAGCTGGTTCCGCCAAAAAATGGCACTGGGCCGTCGGAGTCGACTACCTCAACTCAGGCCGCATGCCCGAGACCAACGAACTCGGCGGAATCGTGGGCGAATTTCGGTTTCAGGAATCCCGGCCGCGCGCAACTGTCGCACGGGCGCTCGAACTCAAGGGCGATCGGCAAATCCTCGTCGGGGCCACGGCGCGCTGGACCCTTCAGACGGCCTCGAACTTCGTAGCCCAGACACTCACCATGGACCTTGGCGCGACCTATGTCGGCGACAGCGGACGCTTCCACGCGGCCCTCGTCCTTCAGCACGCCGGACTCAGTCTTGACCCCTTGGGCTCCACGCCCGAAGCCTTGCCCACCGCCGTGCATGCGGCGATCAGTCGCAAATTTCGCTACGCGCCCTTTCGCATCCACATCGCCGCCCGCGACCTGCAGCGCTGGAATTTGGCCGGCTACGAACCCCTTCGCGAAGTGCGCGACCCGTTGACGGGTGCGGTGACGTACAATGAGCCATCCTTCACCAACCTCGCCCTCAGGCACTTGGCCACCGCCGTGGAG
>JBIPMA010000063.1:0-6673 GCA_044369335.1 Schleiferiaceae bacterium
GCAGGAGTTGCTCATCCGCCAAGCGCTTTGAAGCGTCCAAGCGGGCCGCTTTAAACTGATCGTAGGCCGCGCTTTCAAAATCAGGCCCTTTGCTGACATCAAAGGCGGTCGGCCACGACAACCAGCTGCTGCTGTAGGTAACCACCTCTTGGGGATTGAACGCATGGAATCCCCGGTCGAATAAGGAATCGATTCCTAAGCCGGTCGAATAGCGGTAGGTATAGGATGCTTGCCGTCCGTAGGTCTGGGTAGCATTCAGGGTGATTCGCATATCTTGAAGCGGCTCAAGCTGGGCGCGTAGTGTGATGTTACGGGTCGTGGTTTCGCTCGCGCGCAGCGGCTGACGCGGATTTTCGAGCAACCATCCACTTGACGAAGCCAGCGACGGAAGGTCGTGCGGGAGCCCCACCGCGGCCTTCCATCCCGGCGCCCACCGGGCTGAAGGGGTCATTCCGCTGAGCGCCGGAGTGGTCGAAAATCCAGGAAGCAGTGAACCCGTATTAAGGCTTGCGGTCGCGTTGACACTCTTGAGCATGGTCGCGATATCAACTGCGCCCACTAGAATTGTTTTGGCCAACTTCGGTTGTTCGGCCTTATCAGTCTTCGCCTTCGCCCCGGCGGCCGGAGCCGGTCCTTTTCCACCTCGGGCCGTCGCACCTCGTGCGGGCTTTTTAAGCTTGCTGTACCCAGGAATCAGATTGTACAGCGTCGCCATATTTGCGTTGGCTGAGGCGTTCCACTTACCGCTGGACTCGACCGTGTTTCCGAAATTCAGCGAATCCAAGCCCGGACGGCTCGCCCAGAGCGAGTTGGTCTTCCAGTCCAAGTCCGCAGTGTAGCGAACCTGAGTTTGCAAAAATCCCATCAACGGGAGCTTATTGATCGGAATCGCCCACGTGGTGTTGATGGTGTGGTGGTATTCGATGGGGCGACCACCTGCGCGAAGATTTTCGTTCAAGAAACTCCGCACACTGTCCTCGGAATTGGGGCCCGGGAGCTCATCAAAGCGGAGTCGAATGCGCGAGGTGTAGTCGAGCTTCCACATCTTCGTGGGATCCCAAATCACATTGTAGTTGCGGTCCATCGTGAAGTTCTTACTGTACGTAATCGGTAGTTGAAACTTCGGATTGTCCACATTGCGCATCTGCATGATCTGCTGGCTTCGCAGGACATCGGCCCGAATGCTTACACGTGACGGGGTCAAATTCAGGTTGGCGTCGCGAATGATGGCGAGGCTCTTGGGCTTGAGTTTTTTGAATGGCTGAATATTCAATGGCTTCGTTTGGTAGGCATAAGCAAGACTTCCACGGTTCTCAACCCTGAGGTCCTGTAGCGTATTGGCGTCGCGTCGCAGCACTTCGTTAAAGGCATACGTAGCACTGAGGTTTTCAACATCCCACGGCATTGGCTTTTTGGGAAGCTTGGCGGTTCCCTCGCCAGTGTTCATGCCTTGTGCCGGCGCTTTCGACTCGGAATCGCCCATTTCCGGAGGTCCAATTGCGGGTCCGCGGCCGCCCCCGCCCATTCCGCTGCCTGAGGTCGGAGCCCGGTCCAATCGAACGTTGGTGAACGCAACGGCGCGGCGCTGCATGAAGTCGCTGACCATGGTGCGAAGCGAATCCTTTGCCTGAGCGCCAGGGAGGTTGGCAATTGCCTTGCCCATTTCGATGTCGGGACTGTAGGGATTGAACATGGGGGTCTTCCAGTCCTGAGCATGGGTGACGAACATTGGGAGGCGGAGTCGGCTGTTCCCCGGTAAAAAACGGTGCAGGTCGACGTTGGTCTGCATGTCGTAGTTGACCGAACTGAACTTGTTGCGCTCGTTGGGCGCCATATCGATTCCCCCAAATCCAGGGGTCGAGAAGCCGCCACTCAGCGCGACTTGGCCAAGATCTGCTAGTTTGGCGGTTCCACGCGCAATACCCGCCACGCCACCGCGGTTGTCAAAGTCGGTCATGCGAAGCTCGTTGATCCACACCTCCGCACATTTGTTCAAGCCGTCGTCCGTCGGGTTCGACGAGGAGCGGCGCGGGTTGCGAACTCCCACCATCATCGTGCGTACCCACCCGAGGTTGGGCGTACCCACGACACGGTATACCCGGTCGCCATCAACCCGCTCGTAGGGCATTGCGGGAGTGATGTTGGGATTGGTACGCATAGCGGCATCGCGTTCAAGCTTGAGCGCCGTCCAGATTGCGAACTCGATGTCGACATCGTTTGCCGCGGGCCACACCACATCTTCTGCGGTACTCGCCCATGGCGTTACGGTGAGGGGCATTTCGTATTCGTAGTAGTTCTGGCTGTAGTCGTTTCCGAAGCGCACAAAAAGACGCAAGTCGCCGTCGTTCAAGCCATTGGGGTTGTCGCCTGCTTCCGCGTGTACAAACATTTTCACGCGCTTGTTCATGCGCATGTCGACGCTGGTGTTCTTGAATACGGCGCGACCGTCTCCGTCGCGGAGCCCGCAGGTGCGCAGACTCAGCGACTGCTCGTTCTGCTGTAGGATTGAGGTGTTGCCGAGCAGTACTTGACGGCGGATCCCGGGAGGCATGACGTAGGCCACAGGAACACGGCCTCCGTTCTCTTCAAGGTTTACGGCGTTGACGGCAAATGAGGTTTCGTCGGATTCGTCCACAGGAATCATTTCGCGCGCTGCGTCAAGGCTGAATCGGTAGCGCCGCCATTCTCCGCGCACGAGGTCCAATCGCGCCATGCGAAGCACGACGGGCTGCTGCCAGTCTCGTAGGATCCAGCGCGCGAAGCGCACCGACCTAAAGTCTTGGGCGCCATTCACCTTTTGGTCGGGTTCGAACACCGGAATCTTGAACTGAATCCACCGCACCGGCTTTCGGGTTTGGTCGGGCAGTAAGTCGGTCGTTGTCTCGTAAATATCGGCGATGTAGTTCTGGCCGACCACGAAGTCCTCGGGGCGCATTGAAATGCGGTAGCTGAAGTACTGCTCGCTTCGGTTGAGGGTGGCGTCTCGGTTAACGTCCTCTTTGTCGGGCATGTTTGTGCTCATGGCCGGCTGGCCGTCGATCAGGTCGGTGCGCGAGTTGCCGTCGGGGTTGTTGAAGTAGCGGTAGCGCTCAAGGATGTTTGCGTCGGCTTGGTCCTGGTTGGTTCCGCGGTAAAAGACGAAGTTGTCGGCGGCGGGGTCAATCTGTGCGGCAGTGTAGACCGGGCTTCCTGGGCCAAACGCAGCCTGCAAGCGGTCGAGGTAGGTTTGCGATCCGGGGCCGAGCCAACGGCGCTCGTCGTCATCGCGGAGTCCGTCCAAACCCACATCCTGGTTGGGACGCGAGGCCTCGCTGTTGTCAAAGGCGTCGACCACGGGCTGGTAGCGCGAGGCGTAGCCCCAAACTGAAGAATCCACATCAGTTCGCGATCCGTCTGAAGGTAGTCCGTGCTCAAACGACTGCATTCCGTCTTTGAGGATGTCCTCAGACACGTTTCCGAGGTGCAGGTAGACGTCGCCACCCGGGGCAGTGGGGTTGTCCAAGAAGGGGTCCATCACCCAGAATTGGACGAACTCGATGTTTTGCTCCTCAAAATTGTTGATGGTGAGCTGGCGCATGATTCCACCCCAACGGCTGCGGGGATCCTTGAGGCTTCCGTCAGGATTTAGACCCGCAGAAATTCCGTTCAGACCCTGAACGTCGTAGTTGTACGGCCCGCGTTCTGTGGGGTCAAACTGCAGGTCAAAGGTGTTAATGTTGCGCGCCTGGCTTGGATCCAGCGTAATGTTCGGAAACACCTCAGCAAACGGAACCATGCGCTGGTAGTGGTCGCTCGTG
Organism: Schleiferiaceae bacterium; assembly: GCA_044369335.1. Taxonomy (GTDB): domain Bacteria; phylum Bacteroidota; class Bacteroidia; order Flavobacteriales; family Schleiferiaceae; genus TMED14. The sequence goes on from JBIPMA010000063.1 coordinate 3,798, forward strand.
ATAGCGGGGTTGTCGCGAATGTTCTGGGGAGTGATGCTGGTTCCGGTGAAGAACGAGTTGTCGATCATGTACCAAGCCAGGCGAGCGCGGTTATAGTTAGAGGCCCAGTCGTTGGCCATGGACGCCTCAGGAAAAAGGTCGGGCTGGCCGTCGGGCACAGAAGCGAGCTGCCAAGTCGTCGTTCCGCGAAGGTCAATTGCTGTTTGGCTGCTTTCGAAGTCGTCAAGGTAGGTGGTCGGCTCGCCGTTGACGTTGATGATCCGCGGTGACCCGGGAAGGAGCTGCGCTACTTCTGCCGTGAGCATGATGCTTGACGGCGCCTTCGTCGACACAAAAGGCAGCTTGTCGAGTGCGCGGGTCAAGCCCGGTAAATTCTTCTCGTACTGCGTATTGAGTCCCCAAATGGCGTTGCGGACGGGCTCGTCGCCCGCGCTCACTTTTTGGGTAAGTGCCCCCTCGCGGAGCTGCAGGAGGGAGCCTCCGACCACCCAGTTCGGCCGCAGCTGGTGGTTGACGGTGGCGCCCGTAAACGTTTTTGCTTGGAAATTGAACAGAGAATTGTTCTCAAAACTCACCCGAATCGGAACCCCACTCTGGACAATGGCCTCGTTGATGATTCGAACTTGACCTAAGGCATAGTCAACGGTAAAGTCTTGGTTTTCAGTAAGTCGGTTTCCGCCCGCCGTAACCGAAATGGATCCGCGCGGAATGTTGAATGAATTGAGCTGAATGACCGATCCACCCGCAGATTTGTAGCGGCCGCGGAGCATGAACTTGTTGCGCTGGGTCTGTTCCTGGGCGCGGAACAGCGTCGAGTCGTAGAGCTCTTGGTAGACGTAGCGCTTGCGCTCGTCTGCCGTAGAAAGCTGCTTCGAAAGAGACGACCCAAACGGCTCGAGCGCCGGCAAAATGATGCGCCCCGTAGACGTCAGCACCGTCAATCCCTCAACAAAATCAAAAAGTCCGTCGGGGAACGGGTCGCCGTTGCTGTTGACTTTATCGGTCTGTAGGACCTGAACAAGAAGCTGGTCCTTGACGCTTGACTTGGGTAAAAACGGAATCGGCAGGCCGGTCTCGTCGTTGACGTACAGCAACTCAAGGCGAAAATCTTCGGGGCTCAGCTGGAACGCGTTGAGGTTGTACACGTTCTTCATCATGAGGTCCCAGGCCGGACTGCGCACGTTGAGGATTTGGTGCTTGAGAAGTTTGAGAATGAGGGACTTCGGAGCCACGATTCCGTCGTTCGAAAACTCACCCACTTGGTAGGTCCGGCCGTTGACCGTGTACTGGTAGGCCACGGCGACAACCTCGTCTTGGTTGAGGGCAGTGTTGAGCGACAGGTAGCCAAGTTGGGGGTGAAAGCTGTACTCGTTGGGCTGCAGCATGCGGGCGTTGGTAAGCTGCGCGTACTCGATGTTGCCGTCGTAGCCGCTCGCATCAAGAATGGACCCCGCCGAGGCCGCATCCCGGATTGAGGCGTATCGCTGAAGCATTTCCTGCGGATCCAGTCGGTTGACACGGTTGCTAGGCCATGGGTCTGCGCTGGGGCCTGGAAAAATGGCTTCACCGGGCAGGCTGCGGTCGGAACTTCGGTACGCGCCACCCTCCCCTTCGCCGAGGTCCAAGAACGCGATAAGGTTGCGGACTTCAGTCGGGGTATTGCGGCGGTTGGTCACCCACACCTCCACACGGGTAATTTGCACCGGGGATTGGATGATGGGGCGGGTTCCGACCCACTGTTCGTAGCGGTCGCGAAAGAACTGCGATAAAAAGAAGTGACGGTTGGCCTCGTATGCATCTCCTTGAATCAGAAATTCTTGGGTGGAGGCTCCGCCCTGAATGTTCATGCTTTGGCTTTGCGAACGCTGCTCGGCGAGTACCGTGGTCACGGTCGTTTTGCCGAACTGCATCTGGGTTTTCAGGCCAAAAAGGCTTTGAACCCCGGTGATGAGACTTCCGTTAGTCGGTAGGCTCACGTCGCCCATTTCGAAGCCCTTTAGGATATCGTCCTCTTGGCCTTTAAAGTCGAGCTTGATTTTGTTTTCAAACGCAAAGGTGGCCTCTGTATCAAAGTTGAAGTTTAGGTTGAGCCGATCACCCAGCTTTCCGGCCGCGCTGATCTGCATCTTTTGGTCGAAGTCAAACGCCAGGGTGCGCCGGTTGCGTTCCGGAACAATGGGGTTTTTGATGTGCTGGTAGCGCAATCCAAAACGAAGTTCCGCGCTCCCCGTAGGGCGGATTTCGAGTTGGTCCGAACCAAAAATATCCCGAAGCAAGGGATTGGTAATGTTCATGTCCGGAACAATGCTCGAGCCGTCGCGGGATGAGGTGCTCGTTCCTTGGGCCCACCGCTGCTGCCAGTAGTCCGACTCAAGTTGACTGAACTTCAGCTTTTGGTAGTCCGCCGCGCTCAGGTACGTCGGCGAGCCAACAGGCACTCCAGCCACAGTGCGTTGAAGGATGTAAAATCCCGTGACAGGGTCGTACGTAACTTCAGTCTTCCAGTTCGGGGGAGTCGGAAGTCCCGGCATCGGCCAGCCCGTAGACGTCGTGTCTTGTGCCCCAAGGCGCAAAACTGCCAGCAAGCCTAGCCCAACCAGTACTCCACGAATGTTCATTAGAGTCGAGCTAAGGCGCGTTTGATCAAATCTTCAACGTTGGTATCTGCCGACTCTGCGGCAAGTGCAGAAAGTGCCTTTTCAACCGCAGGACGAGCAAATCCAAGAACCAATAGGGCTTCAAGCGCCTCATGCCGGGCCGACGGACCTCCAGCAGAAAGGGGGCTTGACGCGCCCAGTTTGACGGCCTTGTCGCGGACGTCCACGACAATACGCTGCGCAGTCTTTGCACCGATACCCTAGATGCGCTGAAGGCGT
>JBIPMA010000065.1:0-6660 GCA_044369335.1 Schleiferiaceae bacterium
CAAATAGCTCGACAGGGCTGTTCATGACATGAAATTCGTAGTCAGAACCGTCCAAAGTCGGGTGGGCCGTGTCTCGAATGCCAAGTGTGTAGTCGAGCCATGCCATGTAGATATCAGAGCCTCCACAGCGAAACTGACTTTGCAAGTCTTCTACCACAACAGTTGCCCCTGCTAGGCGAGCCCAGTGGCGAATCTCATCTTCGCTTCCCACGTCAGAGAGCGCTACTTTTTGGTTTTCATCCAAAAAGAAAATGCTCGTTCTAGCGGCTGCGATAACTTCTTTGATTTGGTTTTCACCCAAATTACCGTAAAGGCCAGATTTTTCATTGAGTCGGTGAGCTTCGTCGACGATTAACGCATCGTATCCATTCATCGGCGCGTCAATAAAAGTTCCGGACCCCAGAAAAAGAGAATCAAAACGAGATTTAGTCATCGCCCCGAGGAGCTTGCCCTTGTACACCGCACGTGGGGCGGCATTTTTTGAAACGTATGCCGCATTCAAATGCTTGTTGATCGCTGCGACCAATAGATTTATGGCCACTACACTTTTACCTGTGCCAGGTCCGCCCCGGACAATAAATACTTGTTTTGAGTTTGGATTTTGAGCCATCAGGCTAACGGCGCGTTCGTACACGACTTTTTGGTCGTCCAACAGGACAAACTCAGGTTGATTCGTCAGCATTCCGCTGAGCGCCCTAGCTAATTCTTTTGAAGGTTTGATCCGTCCATGCTGGATGAGGTAAAGGGCTTCACCGTTGTCACCTTTTCGAATGAATCGCTTAATATAGTCCTGCAGTTCCTCAATTTCAGTACCCAAGAAGACCGGAGCCTGCTCCCAGTAATTCTGGTAGCGTTGGTCTCGGATCTCCACAGAAGACGTGAGATTATGGGTGAAGGCACAAGCGTTTACACTTACAGTTTCGGTGTAAACTGCTTCGTTGAATGAACTAAGCGTTTGTGCATAACTCAGCGCTTGGTAGCTTGGGTGCGTGGTTTCCCGAACGCCTCCTCCAAGAGCGGTGCGAACTACTCCATCGTGGTCGGTGACCTCAACTGAGCTCCATTGCTTCAGCTCAATGATGATCGCGTGCTTATGATTTTGCTCGTCGGAACCCGTTAAAATAAAATCAATTCGCTTAGAAGTGGGCGGAAGCGTGAACTCAATGCAAACCCCGGTATCGTTGGGAATACCATAGTCGCCTACCAGCGCCATGTGCATGTACATCATTGAGTTGCGCCACGAATCTAATTCGCTCTTTGGCACTTTGCGGTGCAGTTTTTCTTGGAACTGCTGCGCAATAATTTCATGGATGCGTCCACTGTGCACGTCCCTTAAAAATCCCGACTTATCTGACTGATAAACAATCACAACTCAGTGTATTTCGTTGCGGAACCTTTGGACTTTTCAACCGGATACTTCAGCGAATTCTTCTCGATTTTGTCCAAGACGATTTGGGCAGGATCAAGGCCATGGCGTTCGGCCAATAGGAGGGCATACGCGATGACATCGGCGAGCTCCTCCTTGAGTTGTTCTTGTTTTTCGTCTGGGAGGTTGTGGTCTTTTGTCCACAAAAACAGCTCATTGAGTTCCGAAGCTTCGATGCTCAGCGCTAGTGCCAAGTTTTTGGAATCATGAAATTGTACCCAATCTCGTGCATCCCGAAATTTGGTTAGGGCAGCAATGGCATCTTGAATCGTAGGCATATGAAGCATTTAAGATCGGTATCTTAAAGATAAGCGCACCTATACCTAACATACCTGCCCCATTTTGAAGCATGCGCAGATTACTTTTCTGCATGATGATGGGAAATGCAGAACTGGCCACATCCAGCGGGACCTGTAACTCTCAGAGTTGATTTATTAATGTTCCGCCAGCCCACTTAGGGCTATTCAATTGGGATTAGTAGTTCCGATACAAACGCCTTCCCAGGATGATCAGAAGAATTCCGAGCACGGTAACTAGAATCGCAAAGAGTACGCCGCCAAAGCTGGCTCCGTACGCCCCCATGACCACAATGGCAAAAAACGACAGCCATAAGAGGCCAATTCCAAGTAACAAAAGGATTATGCCCCCAAACTTGGTTAAGACATCCTTCTCAGATGTGACGTGTTGATTTGCGTCGACCGAAAAATCGGCAACACTGGTCTCTGGGGTATTGTCGGCCCCTTGCGCCTCATCTGTAAATACATCATTGACAGATTCGGGGCGTTCGGTAGTCAATTGGATTTGATCCGAAAACTGAGCAGCGGCAACGTGACTAACAGTGGCTTCGGTCCAATCAGTCGTGCTTTGAAATTCGTCCGAAACCTTGGTCGCGGCGGCGATGGTCTCGGTGTGTTTAGGTTCCGATTCGTGGTGCCTTTGTGCCGGAATACTTCGATCCCAACGCAGTCCGTACTGCGAATCAAGTTGAAGGCTGCACGAGGTGGCGGCGAGGGCTGCAGGAGCCAGAATTAGGGTGGATTTCATTATTCGGAGTTCGACAGCGTGGTTAGGATTTCGGTGACTTTTTCCAGAATTTCTTCATGAGCACGATATATCCCCAGACCCCAAGGCCTGTCAATAGAAAAAATATAAATGGGTCACCGCCATCGCCCCAAAGGTCAAACATGCCCCCGCCGCCACCCGCGCTGGCAATTATGGCAACAAGGATTGTGAATGCTAAAAGCATTAACACGAAGACACCAAGTACGAGCGTTAATAGCGCTTTAAAGAGAAGAATAATGGGATCTGCTTTTGTAGTTTCTGTTTGAGTGCTCGCTGGCGGTACTTCAGTGTCTAATATTAAAGTTTCAACTGAATAAGTTCGGTGATTTTGGTTTGAGTTGTCTGAATAGGGTAATTGTTCTTCACGAACAATCTCAACCAAATGGTCGTAATGAGCAATTTCATTGGGCTCATTGTTGTAGGTTGGCGCGAACTCAATGGTGCCAGGTTCTACTTGTGCTGGTTCGGCATAGCGGTCAGGATTGGTCAGTGGCTCTAGACTTTGATTTTCGCTTTGCCTCATTGCGGGAACGCTTCGATCCCACCGCAGTCCATACTGCGAATCAAGTTGAAGGCTGCACGAGGTGGCGGCGAGGGCCGCTAGAAAGAGAATTAAGATCCGCATAGAGATTTTAGAGAAGGATTTGGGGAATGAGAATAATAAGAGCGCCAAGTACAATGAATAGGATGCCAAGTTGGTATAGTTCATAGGCTTGGTCTGAGTCAAAAAAACTCACGAGATAACCAATAAAAAGGAGCAAGCCACCTAACAGAATCAAACAAATTCCAAGAACTACAGTGACAATCTTTAGTACAGTAGATGCCGCCGAATCAACAAGTGACATTTTCTTTTGATGATTGGATGCTGATTGCGTGTGCAGCTTCTCAAGCCGTCGCTCAACATGGGGTGCCACGGCTTCGGGTAATTCTTCAATTTGAATTCCGAACGGAAGCGGCACCTCAAAATCCGTTGCCTCAGGTGCCGAAAGCCGCTGAGCGGATTCAGTTTGCGGCTCAGATTCAGCTGCGTACCATTCTGGCGCAACTTCAGGTTCGACCTCGGGCTGTGCTTCGTTGATGTCCGATTCCGCGCGCTGTGGAACCGTCACGCGACGATCCCACCGCAGTCCGTACTGCGAGTCGAGTTGAAGGCTGCACGAGGTGGCTGCGAGGGCCGTTAAGGCAAGGAGTAGGGTAGTGTGTCGCATGACTTCAATTTGGCACGCATTTTTTACTTATCCTTAACGAGTTAGCCTTGATTTTTGGCGGAAACTGCATCGCGATCGGCTGCAAGGCGCAGAAACTGCAAGAACCTGCTCGGCACATTTTGGGTTAACTCCGCATGATTTCTGCCGATACCATTGCCGCCATTGAGCACCTTCGCCAGTCTGACCCCGCGCTTCGGGCGGTGGTGGACCGAATGGAGGTTCCGCCGCTGGAGTCCACCGGCAACGTTTACGAGGACGCCCTCAGCTGCGTGCTCGACATGCGCATTCACTACACTCCGACTAATGCGGCGTTTCGCTTTAAGCGCTTAAAAACGCTGTACCCGTTTGAACTGCAGCCCGAAACCGAGGTGCCCCAAGACGTCGTACTCGCCCTCAAACTCTCGTACCAAAAATCCGACGCGTGGAAGGCGCTGCGCGACGTCGCCCGCCGCGACCTCTGGCCTGAACTTGACTGGACCGCCATGCCCGACGACGAAGTCATTCGCCGCCTCACCGAGGTTCCTGGCCTGGGTCTATGGTCGGCCCAGATGATCCTGCTGTTTACGTTGGGGCGGCCCGAAATCTTTCCGCGCGAAGACTACCAAATCCGCAAGGCCGTCTGCGAACTCTACGGCTACAGCGAGTCCGACTACGCGGCACGCATCGACCGCCTTGTGGAACGCTGGCAACCCCACGCCGCCCTCGCAGCGCGCTACCTGTACCGGTTTCGGAATCCGGGAAAAAACAAGTAGCAAAAAACTAGCAACGCGAAGCCCTAGCTTCGCCGCCCCAACCACTTCTGAATCAGCCAGTAGTGGCCGAGCATGAGGGCATCGATTCCGACCAAGTACCACGGCCAAGGGCCGATGAGTAGGGGGTTGTTGACGGCCGGCGGAGCGAGCAAAAATTGGTAGTTGGCTCCGGCCACGCGGTTGAGCACAAAAATAGGAACCAGCAAAAATTGATTGCCCCAGAACGCCTTGACCCAAGCACGGGCCGGGATGAGCCAGGCGCCGCTGCGAAGCGCGTAAAGCGGAACCAGAACAATCGTAGTGTGCTGTACCCAAAATTCTGCGATGTACAAGGGGTGGTCACCCAGCGGGCTGGCGGGAGTGATAAGCGCGTGCGCTCCGCCCGTGATGCCCCAAAACGTGAGGGGCAGCAAGACTTTTGTGCTGCCAGTGGTCAAGTAAATGACCGCTAGCAAGAAGCTGATCGAGCACAAGTGGCCGGGGAGCGAGGTGGACGGGCTCCAGACGCCGCTGGCGACTTGGTGAAGGTGCACTCCGAGGTAGAGCGCCATAAGGCTGTAGCCCAAAATACGCTCGGTCCAAAGGCGCAGGTTGTCGTTGGCCCGGGCCATGAGCATTAGAAATAAAGCATAGGCGCCGAAGTAGGCCCAGCCCCACCACCACACGGTGCTAAATACTTCAATCGGGTAAAACGGATCCTGCATGTCAGGCTAAACTACACAATACCTCGCTTGCGGCCGCGCGCTTTTTTATTGGCAATTTTTTGAAGTGCGAAAAAGTCCTTGATCAAGCCTACAATTTGAATAACAGCCAGCGGAAGCAGCAAGATCAATGCGATCAGGGCGGCGAGTAGGTTCATTCCGAGTACGTTGGCAAAAAAGAGGACGAGCGTAGACACAGCAAGAGTAAGCGCCCATATGATGGTCTTGGCCATGCCTTTGCGCCGGTAGCCGAGGTAGTACCAGTGTGCTCCAAAGTTGAGTAGGAGTCCGCCCGCGGCAAAGAGCACCAAGACTGCGGGAATCGCCCACAGCACCCAGGCCACAGTCATGCTGCGTTCGGGCTTTTTCTTGGGCCACACGGCGGCCGATGCGCTAGTCTGCTCTGATTCAAAAGTGAGTACGGGGTCAGTGGCCTCAGATTCAGTTCTGGATTCTAATGCAGGAAGCTTCGCAACCTGATCCTCTATCGCGAAGGTGTTTGCTTCAGCAAGCGGCTCGGCGGGCGCAATCCAGACTTCGGGTGCGGTTTCGGGTGCGGAATAAGGGTGCATCGGGGAAGCCCACTCGTCGGCTGAATGGGGTTGGGCCCGGGATGCATCCGCTTCGATTTTGGCGGGTTCAAATCGGATTCCGTACTGGGAATCAAACTGCAGGGAGCACGCACCGAGTGCGAGAAGTAGGGTGAGTGGGATGAGGTTCCGAAGCATATAAAGCAAAAAAAAGCCGCCCCGAGGGACGGCTTGAAGGTACGACAGCGGTGGATCACCAATTGTCGGTAAGTATTTTTACAAGGTCAATGATGACCAAGATTTGGTTCGCAAAAAGGGCTAAGAGCGCAATGAATGCTATGGTGGCACCTAAAATGCTCGTACCACCGGAAGCGACAACCATCACGGCTCCGATGATGTAAAGCAAAAGGCCACCCAACGTCACCAGCAAACGAGCCATGCCGCGTCCGCGTTCGCCGAGGTAGAACCAGTGTGCACCGAATCCGCCAAGGAAGAAGGCGAGCAGGGCGGCAATCACCATTTCGTTGTCGGGAGCCATGAATTCAACAAGTCGCTGGGCCCAAGACTTCTTCTTGGCAACGACGATTGCTTCATCAGCTGCTTCAACTTCTGTCGCGTCGAATCTTGGCTCGGCAGATGTAGGGGCTTCGTTGGTGAAGGGCGTTGGTTCCACGTTTGCGTACTCGCTGTAGGATTCTGTGGGTGTAGCCCAAAATTCAGTTGGTGCGGCGGCGTAGGTCTTGGCTGGTGCTGGAGCAGCTACCCAATCTGTAGTTGCCGCAGAAGGACTAGAAACACTAGTCGCCGTTGAAGAGATGCGCTCAGGTTGTTCGCGAACTTCGCTTTTACTGCGTTGGTTGGGGTGCTGAAACTCAAACGAGATTCCGTGCTGTGCATCTTTTTCAAGGGTGCACGAAGCCAAAATGGCAGCGCCTAAGGCAAGGGTAGTAAAGGTGTTTTTATTCATGATTTTGCTTGTTA
>JBIPMA010000066.1:0-6645 GCA_044369335.1 Schleiferiaceae bacterium
ATTGTCACCCAAACGGGTTCCAGTCTTGATGATGCGCGTGTAGCCACCTGGACGGTCGGCAACCTTTACCGAAACCTCGCGGAACAACTCCGTTACAGCTTCCTTATCCTGAAGGTACGAGAATACCATACGGCGATTGTGCGTGCTGTCGGTTTTTGAGCGCGTAACCAAAGGCTCGATGTACTTCTTCAGTTCTTTAGCCTTAGCCAAAGTGGTGTTGATACGCTTGTGCGTGATCAAAGAAGCCGCCATATTGCTCAGCATCGCCTTGCGGTGCGAAGCCGTACGTCCTAAGTGATTAAATTTCTTGCCGTGACGCATGTCTTATTCTTTATCGAGTTTGTACTTGGTTACATCCATTCCGAAGGTCAAGCCAAGGCGAGCTACGAGCTCTTCAAGCTCTGTGAGCGACTTCTTGCCGAAATTGCGGAACTTCATCAAATCAGCCTTGGTGTACGACACCAGGTCAGAAACGAGCTCAACTTCAGCAGCCTTCAAGCAATTCAGCGCGCGAACGCTCAATTCTAGCTCGGTGAGCGGGCGAAGCAAAAGCTTGCGCATCTCCAAAACTTCTTCGTCGTAGGCCTCAGTTTCCACAGCTACTTCAGTCTCTGCCACCATCTTCTCATCGGTGAAGAGCATGAAGTGCTGAATCAAAATATGCGCAGCTTCTGTCAATGCATCAACAGGGGCAATCGAGCCATCGCTTTCGATGTTTAGAACAAGCTTTTCGTAGTCCGTCTTCTGCTCAACCCGGTAGTTCTCAACTTCGTAGCTCACATTCTTCATCGGAGTGTAGATCGAATCCATAAATATGGTTCCGATTGGTGCATCCACCTTTTTGTTCTCCTCAGCCGGAACGTACCCACGACCTTTCTCGATGGTGAATTCCATTTCGAGCTTGATTGAAGGATCCATGTTGCAAATCACCAAGTCAGGATTAAGTACCTGAAAATTCGTCAAAAACGCAGCAAGATCACCAGCCTTAAACGCATCCTTGCCAGAAACAACAACTTTAACAGTCTCTCCTTCCACGCCATCAATTTGGCGCTTAAAGCGAACTTGTTTCAGATTGAGGATCATCTCAGTTACATCTTCCACCACTCCTTTGATGGTCGAAAACTCATGCTCCACACCATTGATGCGGACACTGGTGAAGGCAAAGCCCTCCAATGAGTTTAACAGTACACGGCGAAGTGCATTACCGACCGTGAGGCCAAAACCAGGCTCCAAGGGGCGGAACTCGAACTGACCAACGGTATCCGACGTCGAAATGACGTGGGCCTTGTCAGGCTTTTGAAAAGGTAGAATCGGCATAACTTATTTCGAGTAGAGTTCGACAATCAACTGTTCCTTGATGTTTTCAGGGATCATGTCGCGAGTTGGAACGCTGAGCATTTTACCACTCATCGTAGCGGAATTCCATTCCATCCATGGGTACTGATCCGAACGGTTCGAACCAAGGCTGTTTGAAACTACCTCTAGCGACTTTGAACGCTCGCGGATCGCGATCACATCATTCAGTGTAACAGAGTAGGAAGGAATGTTAAGCACTTCACCATTCACGGTAACGTGGCAGTGTGTAACCAACTGACGAGCCGCACGACGCGTTGGGGCAATCCCCAGACGGTACACAACATTGTCCAAGCGACGCTCGCAAAGCTGAAGCAATACCTCACCAGTGATGCCCTTAGAGCGCGAAGCGTGATCAAACATAATGCGGAACTGTCGCTCCAAAATGCCGTAGGTGTACTTCGCCTTTTGCTTCTCAGCAAGCTGAACGGAGTATTCGCTTTTCTTTCCGCGCTTGCGCTGGAAGCCGTGCTGCCCCGGAGGGTAGTTGCGCTTGTCCAGTGAACGGTCAGGACCAAAGATGGGTTCGCCAAAACGACGGGCGATTTTCGTAACAGGACCTCGGTAACGTGCCATATCTTTCTGCTTCTTTTTACTAAATGATTATACGCGGCGGCGCTTCGGGGGACGGCAACCGTTGTGTGGAATCGGAGTGATATCCATGATTTCGGTTACCTCGATACCCGTGTTGGCGAGGCTACGGATCGCGCTTTCACGACCGTTACCTGGACCCTTAACAAAGACCTTGACCTTGCGAAGACCAGCTTCCATGGCTACACCGGCAGCCTGCTCCGCAGCTACTTGAGCGGCGTAGGGAGTGTTCTTCTTAGATCCGCGGAACCCCATTTTGCCGGCCGAAGACCAAGAGATCACCTGACCCTGGGTATTCGTCAACGCAATGATGATGTTGTTGAACGTGGTACTGATGTGCGCTTCGCCCACCGATTCCACTTTAACCTTCCGCTTTTTAGTAGTCTTCGCGGTTTTAGAATTCTGTTTTGCCATCGCTTCTAACGCTTAGTGCTTATTTAGTTGCCTTCTTCTTGTTTGCTACAGTCTTGCGCTTACCCTTACGAGTACGACTGTTGTTCTTCGTACGCTGTCCGCGTAGGGGCAGACCAAGACGGTGTCGGATGCCACGCTGGCAACCGATATCCATGAGGCGCTTGATACTCATTGAAACCTCCGAACGAAGTTCACCTTCAACTTTCATGCTGCCGGTGATGTAATCACGGATCAATTGGAGCTGCTCGTCCGTCCAATCTTGAACCTTGATGTTGACGTCAACGCCCACAGTATTCAAAATTGTTTGGGCCTTTGAGCGCCCAATTCCGTAGATATAGGTCAAGCCGATTTCACCGCGCTTGTTCCGGGGGAGGTCAATACCTGCAATACGTGCCATTCTTCTGTTCGGATTGGATTAGCCCTGACGCTGCTTGAGCTTCGGATTTTTCTTGTTAATAATGTATAGGCGGCCCTTGCGGCGAACAATTTTGCAGTCCGCGCTGCGCTTTTTGAGTGATGCTCTTACTTTCATCGGTTGCGATTAAAAACGTTCGGTTTAGTAGCGGTAAACAATTCGTGCTTTCGACAAGTCGTACGGAGATAACTCCAACTTCACACGATCACCAGGCAAAAGTTTGATGTAGTGCATACGCATCTTGCCAGAGATGTGAGCGGTAACCACGTGACCGTTTTCCAACTCCACACGAAACATCGCGTTTGAGAGGTTCTCAGTGATGGTACCATCTTGCGTAATTGCTCCTTGCTTTGACATAGCTTACAGCGATTCCGCGTTACGTCCACGAATGCGACCTCCGTCCATGAGACCGTCATAGTGGCGGTTCAGAAGGTAGCTTTCTACTTGCATGAGCGTATCAAGTACTACTCCTACAATGATCAATAGTGAAGTTCCACCGTAGAACTGAGCCCAGGTCATACTCACACCAAAATTCATCAAGATGGCGGGCAAGATCGCAATCGCCGAGAGCAACAGAGCACCAGGTAGCGTAATCTTCGCTAGCACGTCGTCAATAAAGCGAGCCGTATCGCCACCTGGCTTAACACCAGGAACAAAACCGCCGTTGCGCATCAAATCATCAGAGATCTGCGTCGTGTTGATTTGAATTGCGGTGTAGAAGTAGGTAAAGACAAGAATCAGCGCTACAAACACGAAGTTGTACCAGAAGCCTTGAATGTCACCAAACACATCGACCATCCACGTCGTACCCGTGCCCTCAAGACCAGCGTACTGTACAATGGTCAACGGAATGAACATTAGTGCCTGAGCAAAAATGATCGGCATTACACCTGATGCGTTCACACGAACGGGCAAGTAGCTACGGCCGAGTGACTTCGAGCTACCACCTGCAACACGCTTCGCATACTCCAGAGGAATCTGGCGAACGGCCTGAGTCAGTGCAATTGCGAACAAAATCACTAAGTACAGTGCTACCATCTCCAAGAGGAAGACGATCCAGCCCCCACCTGCTGGGCTGAGTTGCGTCACAAGTTCCTGCAAGAACGACTGTGGGAACGACGCAATGATTCCGATCATAATGAGCAACGAAATACCGTTACCGATCCCCTTATCCGTAATCTTCTCACCCAGCCACATGGCGAAGATGGTACCAGCAATCAAGGTAATCCATGCAGAAAACCAAAATGCCGTAGTTGGCAGGGTAATCGCAACACCTTGGTACATCAAGTTGGTGATATAACCAGGAGCCTGAGCTGCCACAACCAAGATGGTCAAGTAGCGAGTAATTTGGTTCAACTTGCGTCGTCCTGACTCTCCCTCCTTTTGCATTTTACTAATAGCGGGAATTGCCAATCCAGCGAGCTGCATGAAGATCGATGCCGAGATGTAGGGCATGATTCCGAGTGCAAGTACCGAAGCATTTGCAAAGGCACCACCCGAGAAGGCATTGATCAAACCAACCAAACCTTCAGAGGCCTGGTTCTGAAGTTGGTCCAAGCTTGTGGGATCAATACCCGGCAGGACCACATTAGAACCCAAGCGGTACACCAAAAGCAATCCTAGGGTCAACGTGATCTTATCACGAAGCTCCTGGATGGCCCAGATGTTCCGAAAGGTTTCGATGAGCTTTTTCATTACTCGGCCTTTCCTTGAAGGAGGTTCACACTACCACCCGCAGCAGTAATAGCTGCAGCAGCAGATTGACTCACCTTGTGAACAGTTACGGTAAGTGCGCTTGTCACTTCACCACGACCCAAAACCTTAATAAGGTCATTCTTACCAGCCAATCCAAATTGTACCAATTCCAAAGGACCGATTTCAGTAATCTTGTGGTTTTCGGCCATCTGAGCGAGCACATCAAGATTGATTGCACGGAACTCCACACGGTTTGGATTCTTGAAACCAAACTTAGGAACGCGGCGCTGAAGGGGCATTTGACCACCTTCAAAACCAATTTTCTTGCTGTAGCCCGTACGAGCCTTTTGACCCTTGTGACCAGCCCCGGCGGTTCCACCGTTACCTGTACCTTCTCCGCGCCCGAGGCGCTTCTTGGTCTTCACTGCTCCTGGAGCAGGCTTAAGTTCGTGCAATGCTGCCATGATAATTAGGCGTTAACTTCTTCAACTTTAACTAAGTGGTTCACCGCACGTACCATACCCAAAATTTGGGGGGTCGCCTCGTGCTCCACACACTGATTCATCTTACGAAGGCCAAGAGCCTCCATAGTTGCTTTTTGGTACGGCGGACGGTCAATCGTACTGCGAACCTTTGTGACTTTAATACGTGCCATGGTATCGTATGAATTAACCGTTGAATACTTTATTTAGGGCAATACCGCGTGTCTTGGCAACTTGGTGTGCGTCACGCATCAAGTGAAGTGCTTCAAACGTCGCCTTTACGAGGTTGTGTGGGTTCGATGAACCCTTGCTCTTCGCGAGAACGTCGTGAACACCAACACACTCAAGAACGGCGCGCATTGCACCACCGGCGATTACACCAGTACCGCTTGACGCAGGGCGCAGGAATACGCGCGCTCCACCAAACTTACCGTCTTGCTCGTGGGGAACAGTTCCCTTTGAAACAGGAAACTTATACAGGTTTTTCTTGGCGTCTTCAATTCCCTTGGTCACGGCCTCAGAAACTTCTTTTGACTTACCCAAGCCGTAGCCACCAATACCGCGCTCGTCACCAACAACAACAATTGCGGTAAATGAGAATGTACGGCCACCTTTAGTGGTTTTGGTTACGCGCTGAACACCTACGAGGCGGTCAACAAGCTCCAAGCCGCTTGGCTTTACTTTTTTAGATGCAATCTCTTTCATAACGATCTTAGAAATTCAAGCCGCCTTCGCGTGCTCCTTCAGCCAATGATTTTACACGTCCGTGGTACAAAAACCCACCGCGGTCAAATGATACATTCTCAATGCCCTTCGCCTTTGCAAGCTCCGCAACTTTGATTCCAACCTGACGAGCTTGCTCCAGTTTGGAACCGCTCACTTCACGGCCTGACTTCTTGAGCGAAGTGGCCGAACAAAGTGTTACACCAGATTGGTCATCAATGACCTGTGCGTAAATTTCTTTACTAGAACGGAACACGGCCAAGCGAGGACGTGATGCCGTTCCTTCGACCACTTTGCGAACGCGCAGGTGAATGCGCTCGCGACGAGTTAAACTTTTCGTTGCCATAATATCTTACTTCTTAGCACCAGACTTACCAGCTTTGCGGCGAACAATCTCACCGACGTAGCGAACACCCTTACCCTTAAACGGCTCAGGCTTGCGCAAACTGCGAATTTTAGCGGCAACTGCTCCAAGCAATTGCTTGTCGTACGAAGCCAATTCTACAATTGGGTTCTTACCTTTTTCTGAAACCGTATTGAGGCTAACCTCCGTAGGAACCTGAAGAACAAAAATGTGCGAGTAACCAAGTGAAAGCTCGAGGTTTTGACCTTGGTGTGAAGCACGGTAACCTACACCCACAAGCTCCAACTTCTTCTGGAAACCTTGCGATACACCTTGAATCATGTTATTGATCAGGGCACGGTAGAGGCCATGCTGGGCGCGGTGAAGCTTATTGTCCGTGGGACGAATAACAGTCAACACGTCACCTTCACGCTCGAACGTAATTTCAGGATTGATTGACTGGGTCAATGTTCCTAGTTTTCCTTTAACGGTAACCACACTTCCCTCAATCGAAAGCTCTACGCCTGCGGGGACTGTGATTGGGGATTTACCAACTCGTGACATGTTCGATGCTTAATAAACGAAACAAACAACTTCACCGCCTACATTCTGTGTGCGGGCCTCCTTAT
>JBIPMA010000067.1:0-6501 GCA_044369335.1 Schleiferiaceae bacterium
CGGCCAGTTGGTTCCGCCGGTAGCTCGAGTGTCGCTAGGCTGCTTGGCGAGGTAGCGGCCGGCTGTCTTGAGGTGCTGCATCGGCCAGCGGACGTTGACTTGCGCGTCGAGCTCGCGTAGCGCGTGGCGAAGTTCGTCGGTCATTCCGCCCTGATTCATCAAAATGCGCGCTCGGTCCGAGACCGTCTGTCCGTTGAGGGACACGGCGCGCTCAGCAAACTCTTTGGCGTACTTGGATTCGAACTGCTTCAGTGTCAGGGTTTTTTCACCGGTTGCCGCGATGGTCGCGCCTCCCCGCCAGTAAATTTTCTCCAAAAGCGCGAGTGGGTCGTGCACGTCGGCGTAATCCGCCCGCACGTCCAAGTGAACGAGTTCGTTCAGGCGCGCCAGGGCCATTTCGATCATGCGGTACTGACCCGATTGAAATCCGCTCGCCGGAATCAGCGCCATACGAAAGCGCAAAAACTGCTCGCGGTTCATGCCGTCGGTCATCACCGCAAACGAATGTTCAAGCGCACCAAAGTAGCGGGTGCAGCGGCGCACGTGCTCGGTGAGCGACTCGGTATGGGCAGGGGTCCAGTCGGCGGTCCCGGGCATCGGAGCGGCTACCGCGGCATCGAGTTCGTGCAGCACCAGCTTGAAGTACAACTCCGTGATCTGGTGGTACATGATAAAAATCGGCTCGTCGTGGTGCGGCGTCCGTGGCTGCTGAAGGCTCAATAAGCTGTCGAGCCGAATGTAGTCCCAGTACGTGATGTAGTCGGCCTCGAGCAATCCGTCGAGAAAATCAATCAGCGACTGTCCAGAGGCAGCATATTTGGTACGAAGCGCATCGAGGCGGTCGAGCAATTCAGAATCAAGGGTGGTCATGCCGCAAAGCTATTAGCTAACGGCCAATGGCTGAGCCTTTGAAATCGTAAACGAAAACGCAGTACCAACTCCCTGTGTCGAGGTGACCTTTACGGCATGCCCGTGGGCTTCGACGATGTGCTTTACGATGGCGAGACCAAGGCCGGTTCCGCCGATTTTTTTCGTGCGCGTTCGGCTTCTGTCCCCGCGGTAAAAGCGCTCAAACACCCGACCGAGGTCATCTTTTGAGATTCCGAGGCCGTTGTCTTCAACAATGACGTTGTACGTTTTCTCGCCGGAATCTTCGATCGCAACCCGCACAAATCCTCCCGGCTCATCACGAGAGTACTTGATGGCGTTCGAAATGAGGTTGAGTACCACCTGGTCCATGCGCTCGGGGTCGGCGAACACGGCACAATCCGAATCGACGTCAAAGTCGCGAACCACGGTCAGGCCCTGCTGGGCAATACGGTCCGACATCTGCTCAAGCGCGTCCTCGATCTGTTCAGTAAGGCTGTACGCCTCTTTCTGCAGCACCAACTGATTGGATTCCAGGCGCGCGAGCACGTCCATATCCTGAACAAGGCGAATCATTCGTTCGACGTTGCGCGAAGCCTTTTTGAGGTAGTCCTTGCGAACCTTACTGTCCTTCACTCCGTCGAGCAGCGTAAGTACGTATCCCTGAATGTTAAAAATAGGTGTACGAAGCTCATGCGATAGGTTGGCGATGAACTCTCTTCGCACGTCGTCGCGCAGCTGGAGGCTGTTGAGTTCGTTCGACTTCTTTTGCGCCCAAGAAGCCACCTCCATTTCGACCTTGCCAACCTCTTCGGCATCCGCCAGTAGCGACGACTGGTAGCGGTCCGGATTCGAAATCACCTTGTAAATCTTCAGCAGTCGAGAGTAGAGAAAGCGGCGAATCAAGTACTCAGTTAAAAACGCCGTCGAGCTCGCGATGAACATGCTGAGCAACGTGATTTCCAAGTACGGAACCTCGCTGAGCGGCAACGGCAGCGCACCGTCGTCGGTGGTCACCAGTTCGAACATGGCGAACATGACAAACCACACCACGGGCCCTAGTAGGACCGCAATAAAAAATGCGATGCGTTCTGGACGGTCGAGCACGCCCCGAAGTTACTCCTCGAATTTGTAGCCGACGCCCTTAATCGTCTTGATTCGATCGTCTCCGATCTTTTCGCGGATTTTGCGAATGTGTACGTCGATGGTGCGCCCCCCGACAATGACCTCTGAACCCCAGACTCGATCCATGATGGAATCGCGCGAAAACACTTTGCCGGGCTTGCTGGCGAGAAGGTGAAGCAGTTCAAACTCTTTGCGCGGCATATCCACCACTTCTCCGTCGCGAAACACTTGGTACTTCTCGAGGTTGATCAAGAGGTCCCCGCGCTCGATGTTGCCCACGGGCTCCGATTCTTTGACGTTGCGGCGAAGCAGTGCCTTGACGCGGCTCACGAGCACTTTCGGGCGAATGGGCTTGGTAATGTAGTCGTCGGCACCCGCGTCAAAACCAGCAACTTGGCTGTAGTCCTCTCCGCGCGCACTCAAAAAGGCGATGAGGGTCGAGGCGATGTCCGGGTTGGTGCGAATGGCCTCGCAGGCTTCGATTCCGTCCATACCCGGCATCATGACGTCAAGCAGCACGAGGTCAGGGCGGTGTTTTTTCACGGCTTCAACGCCTTCAGCTCCGTCTTTGGCCGTAACCACGTTGTAGCCCTCTTTGGCGAGGTTGAACGTCACGAATTCCCGAATGTCCGGGTCGTCGTCGACGAGAAGAATAGTCGGTTTCTTGGCCATGCCCGTATTGAATTCTGTCAAAAGTACGTGAAGCGGCAAAGTACTTTGCCCGCTTAACAAACATTTACCACCAAATTAACTATTTGACAACATGCCGCGCCCCTTGGATGCGCCCTAACTTTGGGGCTGTGCAACGGTTTCGGACGGCCTGTATATTTTTAGTGCTTTCCAGCGGATGAGCTGGCCAGAGCCCCGTAAACCTGCGGGTCATGACCTACAACCTCACCTACTTTAGGGCATTTACCTCGTTTTGCACCTCAACCAACAACCCTCCGGGGGCGAAAGAGGGTTGGTTGAACACCGTGGTCGCACACACCCAGCCCGACATTTTGGTGTGCAATGAGGTCGACGGCAGCAACGCCACCGCCCATGGACGCATTCTCAACTTCAGCCTTAATACAACCGGAACCTCACGCTGGGCAGCAACCGACCTCTACACGAACGGAAGCTCGCTGATCAACGCCGTTTACTACGACCAGACCAAGCTCGGACTAAAGTCGCAGTCAATCATTAGCTACGATCTGCAAAACAACACGTTGGTTCGCGGAATTGACGTTGTACGGTTCTACTACAAGGACTCGCTATTAGCGTGGAACCCGGACACCATCTTTTTTACAGTTTTTGCAGCACACCTGAAAGCTGGCAGCACCGCGGGTGACCTTACGGAGCGCCAAAAAGCCTGCGAAGCACTTATGAACTACCTCGCGGTCAATCCGCGCGACGACGTCTACCTCTTGGCCGGAGACCTCAACATGAACAAAAGCCAAGAAGCTGGATTTCAGCAGCTTTTGAACTACAGCAATTCCGCCGTTCGCTTTAAAGACCCTGAAAACGTCTTGGGCAATTGGAACAACAACGGGACCTTTGCCGCCTGGCACACGCAATCCACTCGGGACGGCTTGACCAACGACGGATGCTTTTCGGGGGGCGGCCTCGACGACCGGCTCGACCACATTTTGGTCAACAGCACTCCGCTGACCCCAGGATCGCGAATGCGCTACGTACCAGGAAGCCTGCACCCCGTGGGCAACGACGGGCTGCACTTCAACAGCGCCATCAACAGCGGAACCAACAATTCCGTACCCGCCACGGTCCTCACCGCACTCTACGAGCTCTCGGACCACTTGCCGGTTGTTGCCGACTTCGAGGTCGACAGGCTCGGTATTGGACTTGAAGAATTTCGCGACCATGTACAGCGCGCCACAGACCTTGACGGGCACATTATTCTGCAGCGAATCGAAGCCCACGAAGATTGGACCGTCGAAGTCGTGGACGCTGCAGGGCGCGTAGTTGCTCGAAGCAACTGGCCTGAAGGCGAGCTCCGCTGGCGATCTGAAGCCGTGTACAGAGGTTGGGTCACGCTGCGCATTACCGACGCGTCCGGAAGGACTAAATTTGCCTCCCTCCGATGAAGCGCCTTTTACTCGTCCTCGCTTGTGCTGCACCCTTCGGGGCGAGTTGGGCACAGTCGTTTCAAGAACGCAGTACCTCGGCGGGCCAAGCGCGACTTACGGTTACCAACGTCGGAACATTTGGCAACGCCTTTCGTGGCTACCGCGACGGAACCGGAATGCCCTCGTGCGAATACCCAGCCGGCTCGGGTACCGAACACCTTTTTGAATCCGGAATTTGGGTCGGCGGAATCGATCAAGGCGGCGGAATCCGCGTCAGTAGCTCGGCCTACGACGCCCCCCAGGGCTACGCGCCTGGCCGTGGAGGATTTGAGTTTACCCCCGCTTCGACGCTCAGCGAAACTTCGTCGCTCAAGGACCACCCGAACTACCGTGTGAATGCGGTTTCGCACCAAGACTTCAGCGCCACGTGCGTGGACACCAACATTTTGATTCCGGGCACGACAATCCCCATCAGCAACCACCTCACGCCGATGGGCATCGCAATGACGATGAACACCTACAACTGGAACTACCGGTTTAGCGACTTCTTTGTCGTAGTGAATGTTACGCTCAAGAATGTCGGAATCGAAACCTACGACGACGTCTACGCCGCGCTCTGGGCGAACACCGTGGTGCGCAACATCAACCGCACTCCGGCAGGTGCGGGCGGAGCCGTGTTTTACCAGCAAGGCGGCAACGGCTATGTGGACAGCTTGCAGATGGCCTACTGCTTTGACGCCAACGGCGATCCGGGATGGACCGATTCGTACATCGGCCAAAAGTTTCTCGGAGCCGAAGACAAATTCGGATTTCACCACCCTCAGGTCGACGGGCTCGGTGACCACTACAATGCGTGGGTCTTCAACAACTCGGGGCAGTCGCTGTTCTTCTTTCCGACCACCGACGACCAGCGCTACATCAAGATGTCGCAGGGCCTCAACCAGGATCCCTGCTGGTCGAATCCTAGCGGAGCTGCCTGCGCGGCCGGCACTGGCGCCAACATTCAGGCCCAACTTAACGCCACGGGCAACCGTTCGGACCTCGTAAGCGTGGGGCCTTTTCAAAACTTCGCCCCGGGCGATGAAATCAACGTGGCCTTTGCCTTTGTCTTTGCAAAAAAGGTAGACGACGGGCAGTCCAACGCGGTAAACAGTCCTCAGCAGCGCAGCCGACTGCTCGCCAACGCCCAGTGGGCCCAGACCTGCTACAACGGTGAGGACCAAAATTTCAATGGCGTACTTGACGCTGGCGAAGACCGCGACGGCAACGGCGAAATCACGCGCTACATTCTACCCAGTCCGCCCGACGCACCCCAGGTTCGCGCGATTCCGGGCGACGGACACGTCGATCTCTTTTGGACCGACCGCAGCGAGCGCAGCATAGACCCCATCACCCAGCGCGAAGACTTCGCGGGCTACCGCGTCTACGTAAGCCAACTCGGATTTGATGTGGACGATACCCAGCGCAACGCCGACGATTATCGACTGTACGGCGAATGGGACCAGACAGGGGACGGCGTGTTCTACGAGACGGGACTCGACGCTATTCGACTAACCGAACCCGTCAAATTTCAAGGCGATACGTTGACCTACCGCTACGGTTTGCGCCTCGAAAACCTTCCGAACGGATGGCAGCGTGCTTTGGCCGTGACGGCCTTTGATCAGGGTGACCCCGGAGCCCAGCTGGAATCCCTCGAATCGAGCTTTGCGCAAAGTAGTGTGCGTGCATTTCCTGGGACGCCGGCTCAGCTGACTATGGCACAGAACCCGCCCTATGTCTACCCCAACCCGTACTACGCCGGGGCCGCCTGGGAGGGCACCAGTAGCTTCCAGGACGAAAGCCGCCGCCTCATGTTTGCCAACTTACCGGCTCGCGCCGAAATACGCGTGCACTCACCCGCCGGCGACTTGCTCGACGTACTTCAGCATGACGCGGGTGGATCGGATCAGTTGAGCCAGCGCTGGTTCCGCACTTTTGCCGACCCCAGCGAAGAGACGGTGGTGCTTCCAGGTGGTGAGTTCTCCTGGGACATTCTATCAAAAGACCGACAAATTGTAGCCCACGGGCTGTACCGCTACACCGTGATCAACCTCGACACGGGTGAAACATTTTCTGGACACTTTACCCTCATCAAATGATTATGAAGCAAATTCTACGCTTGTTCGCCCTTGCCCTCGGATTTACGGCTGCGGCACAGACCTACTACCCCATTACAACGCTGCAGTACGTTTCACCGTCGCAGCTCGCGGCCTGCAACGACTCGTCGGGTTTTGAGGGCCAAATCGTGCGTACCGTCGGAATCGTCGTTACTCCGGGCAATCTTTCTGAGGTTCCGTCGGGTTCGGTTCAGGGCGGACACCGTCCCTTCTTTTTTATCGTGGACACCGCGGCGCAGGGCGCCGCGGGTGCATTTCGCGGAATGGAGGTCATGGGCGTCTAAACG
>JBIPMA010000068.1:0-6363 GCA_044369335.1 Schleiferiaceae bacterium
GTACTGCCCCAACGGTGCAGAGCTCATGCTGATTGCGCAAAACACGTACTTTGATACGGTTTCTGGCGAATCCATGATCATTCCGTTTGCATCGCACACCGGAGACCCCTTCGAGACGAGCGTTCAGACTGCACTCAATACCGCGTTTCCCACCACCGGCGTGCCCAACTTCTACGTTCAAAATTCCGACGCCGGACAAGACATTCTTGGTCCGATTGCCGGAGCCCTTTTGACCGAGCCCAAAGTCGGCGTAACCCACGCGTGGCAGTACAACACGACCGGTGACACGATTTACGTCTACCCAAAGGTTCAGTTCTTCAAAAACGCCAAGGACGCGAAGTACTACGTGCAGTCCTACTTGATGGTTACCAACATCGACGCCAAAGAGTACAACGCAGGCGGAATCCCCGTCAACCTCAACCAAGTTTCTTCAGTGCCGATTGCGAACACCGGCTCCGGTAGCACGCCTACCCGATGGACCGCAGCGGTCAATCCACTTTCTGGAAAAGTTGGCGACGACGTCTACCAGCACGACCACATTCCGATGGTCGCGGGGTTAACCCAAAATCCCTACGGCGTAGAACTTGACAGCATCAATCCTCTTGGCGATGACTTTTTTGAAGGTGACATTTTTGGATCTAAGTACACGCCAATTGTGATCAAGATTCCTGTTCAAGGCAATGTTCAAATGCAAGCCATTAAGACGCTTATGCCCAACGTTAAGATCGAAGTTGCTACCCTTCTTTGGGAGCCCCGTACCGACGGTGAACTTGGTGTACTCTTCACCAACGGATTCATTGACAAGAAGTAATTCTCGTCGTTTGTGACTTTGAAGCCGGCCCCGTGCCGGCTTTTTTATTGGGTTGTTTTGCACTCCGTCGGTTGTCGTTGATGGTTGAACTCCCAATGGCAAACACGACGAACATCACGAACAATTCCGTACGTCTGCAGCATCGGTACAAAAAGTAAAATCCGGTTAAAACCGAACAGCAAAAGTTAGGTAATGCCCTTCGCGCCTGCGGCGCTCGGGTGCTTCACGGCCTCATGCCTTTAGCGCTTACGCCAATGCGCTAGGTGCATCCAGCGCCACTATGCGGCAACAAGAAACGAGTAGCGAGAAACAGAATTAAGCTTAGCAATAGCCAACGAGCCAACCTGGCCAACCTTGCTAACACGGCTATTTGCTACGGCGCGCGCGGCGGTTGCCCGCCTCCTTATTGGCCTCAAGCATTTCGTTCATCTTCTTGGCGAAGCGCGACTGGGATCCGCCCTTGGCCTTGGTCTCATCGATTTTGGCGCGAATGGCCTTTTCGTCGATAACGAACTCCTTGATGATCCACTGCTGTCCAAAAGTGAGTACGTTTGAAATAAAGTAGTAGTACGACAGACCCGATGAGTAGTTGTTGAACCACACAAGAAGCATGAAGGGCATCAGATACTGAATGATCATCATCTGCTGCTGCATCATGCTGTTGCCCGAGGTCGGCGTCATTGAGTTGTTGAACTTGGTGTACAAGAACGTAGAGATGGCCATGAGCAGTGTGAACAGGGACACGTGGGCTCCGTAGAAGGGAATTTCAAACGGAAGGCTCAGGATGCTGTCGTAGCTCGACAAGTCGTCGGCCCACAAGAAGGCCTGCTGGCGAAGTTCAATCGACACGGGGAAGAAGCGGAACATCGCAATCAGGATGGGCAGCGACAAGAGCTGGGGAATGCACCCTCCGAGGGGGTTCACACCTGCTTTTTGGTAGAGCGCCATGGTTTCCTGCTGCTTTTTTGCGGGGTCAGCATCTTTGAACTTCTCGTTGAGTTCGTCCATCTCGGGCTTGAGCACGCGCATCTTTGCCATGCTCTTGTAGCTCGTGAAGGTGAGTGGCGAAAGAGCAAGTTTAATGAGGGCCGCCATCAGTAAGATGATCAAACCATAGTTAAGGCCGTATCCATCCAAAAAGTTGAAGAGCGGTGAAACCACGTACTTACCGATCCAACCGAAAATGCCCCATCCGAATGGAATTACTTGGTCGAAATTCTGATCAAATGACTTGAGCGTGGCATAGTGATTGGGGCCGTGGTACCAGATGCCTTGGGCTGAAACGACTCCGTTTTCACTCGCAAAGGTGAGCTTAGTCTCGTAGTTCAGGGTATATGCTGTGTCTGTGGCGACGCGAATCTGCATATCTGCTTTTTGGATGCCCTGATCAGCTTGCAGAATGCTGCTAAAGTACTGCTGCTTGTGCGCTACCCAGCCGAGGTTTTCGCCAGACTCTTCGTCGTCGCGGCCGTCACTGAGGCTGCTGCGGTCTTCTTCGGCGTTCTCGTAGTAGTAGGTGCTTGAGTTGGTGGTCTCGTTCGTTTTACTCTTTTCGTGGCGGATTCCCTGCTGCTTCCAGGTCAGTGTGAGGTCTGAAGTGCTCGGGGTTTGAAGCGCCCAGCGGAGGCCGTAGCCCTCGGCCGGAAGTTCGTACGACCACGTGGTGCCTTGGTCGCTTGTGAACTGAAGTTTTGAACCGTTCTGGCTCGCCAGCATGGCATCGTTGGCGAGTCCTTCAAGAACTTGATTGCCGTCGATGACACGCAGCGGTTTGCCCTGCCAATCCAAGTATTCTTTAAGCTCGGCGTACTTGATTTGGCCTCCACGGTTGCTGATGACGTAGCGAACCTGAGCGTTTTCAAGCGTGAACTCTTGCTCGGGTGCCAAGGTGTCGTCGGCGGTGGCAGCGGAATCGACCGGGGCAACTTCAGGTTGTGACGCAGTAGTGGCCGTGGTAACTTCTTCGGTAGCCACAGGCTCGGCGGCGGGCTCCATCGTGCTTGCCCAGTACGAGGTTCCGAGCAAAATAGCCCCAATGAGGCCAAAACCGATTAGCTGGTTGCGATCCAAAAACGGACGTTGTTCCATAATTTAAACATGTGCGTGCTGAAGCGCAGCCTCGACAAAAGAGGTAAACAGCGGGTGCGGCGCTTCGACGGTGGAGCGGTACTCCGGGTGAAACTGCACACCCACAAACCAGGGGTGCGTCGGAATGGTTACGATCTCGACGAGGTCGTTTTGAGGGTTTATACCCACCGGTTGAAGGCCCGCGGCGGTGAGATCCGCGCGAAAGGCGTTATTGAACTCGTAGCGGTGGCGGTGGCGCTCCGAAATGAGTTCGCTACCGTAGAGTTGGGCTAACTTACTTCCGGGCTCGAGGGCGCAGTCGCAAGCGCCAAGGCGCATGGTTCCACCCTTATCGGTGATGTCCTTTTGGCCGGCCATGAGGTCAATCACCGCATGGGGCGTTTGGGGATCCACCTCGCTTGAATTGGCACCCTGAAGTCCGAGGACGTTGCGGGCGTACTCGATCACTGAGGCCTGCATACCGAAGCAAATACCGAGGAAGGGGATTCCGTGTTCGCGAGCAATACGGACCGCTTCGATCTTGCCTTCGAATCCGCGGGCCCCAAATCCAGGAGCAACGAGGACCCCGTGCAGCCCCTCGAGGTGCGAAGCGGCGTTTTCAGGGGTCAGCTCCTCAGAGTGAATCCACTCGATCTCAACTTTGGCGCGGTGCTCGGTTCCGGCGTGAATGAGGGCTTCACTAATCGACTTGTACGAGTCCTTGAGCTCGACGTACTTACCTATGAGGCCAATCCGCACTTCGCGCTCAGGATTGAGAAGATTGGTCACGAAGGACTCCCACTTCTTGAGTTCGGGCTTGCCCTCGACAGAAAGGCCCAACTTGCGCAGCACCACCTGGTCCATGGCCTGATCGCGCAGAAGCATCGGAACCTCGTAAATGGTGCGGGCATCAAGAGATTCAATTACCGCGTCGGGCGTAACGTTGCAAAAAAGGGCCAGCTTACGTCGCACGTCCTCTCCGAGGCTGTGTTCGGCGCGGCACACGAGAATGTCGGGCTGAACGCCAGACTCTTGGAGCATTTTGACCGAGTGCTGGGTCGGTTTGGTTTTGAGTTCGCCGGTGGCGCGCAAGTACGGAACCAGCGTGAGGTGCACGCTCACACAGCGCGTTCCCAATTCCCAGCGAAGCTGACGGACCGCTTCGATGAACGGAAGGGCTTCGATGTCGCCTACGGTTCCGCCAATTTCAGTGATGACAATCTCGTAGCGTCCGTCCTCGCCCAAAAGCAGCATGCGGCGCTTGATTTCGTCGGTGATGTGCGGAATAATTTGCACCGTCTTACCGAGGTAGTCGCCGCGGCGCTCTTTGTCGATGACGTGCTGGTAGATGCGGCCCGTCGTCACGTTGTTTGCCTGTGAGGTCGGACGGTTCAGGTAGCGCTCGTAGTGGCCGAGGTCGAGGTCGGTTTCGGCTCCGTCGTTAGTGACGTAGCACTCGCCGTGCTCGTAGGGGTTCAGGGTACCCGGATCAATGTTCAGGTAGGGGTCAAACTTCTGAATGGTTACCGAAAAACCACGTGCTTGAAGAAGTTTGGCGAGCGAAGAAGCCACAATGCCCTTGCCCAAAGAAGAGGTAACGCCACCGGTGACGAAAATGTATTTTGCCTGATTTGCCATGCGCTGCGAGGTTCGCGCAAAGTTAGGGCATTAGAAGGCGTAGCTCAGCAACACCGTCGGCATAATTGGCAGCTGGTTGACCCGCTGCGCCTTAGGGGTGTCGTAGTAGAAAATATTGCGTCGGTTGTATACGTTGGTAATGGCCAACGATGCCTCGAGTCGCTGGTGTTCCTTGATGTCCCAAGCTTTTTTGGCGGTCAAATCGAGGCGGTGGTAGTCGGGCAGGCGCTTGCTGTTCAGGTCTCCGTACAAAATACCCATCTGGCCGTTTTCGGTGGGGTACGGAAAATCAATATACGGGCTACCGTCTGGGTTGGTGAACGGAAGCTGCTCGTAGTAGCCGCGAATGGGTGTGAACGGAAATCCACTGCCGTAGTTCCAGCGAAGGTTGACTTCGAGCTGCTTGGTAAACTTGCGGGCCACCACGAAGTTGGTGTTGTGGCGGCGGTCAAAAAACGGAGCGTAGGTCTGCTCGCCGTCGTAGCGTGTGCTGCGGCCAAGTGAATACACGGCCCAGAGGTACCAGTGCTTGTCTTCGTAGGTCACCAGCGCGTCGATTCCGCGGGCCAAACCGCGCTCGACCATAAAGTCCTTGCGAAGGCGCTCGGGCTGGCTGGCGTACTGCGGAATGTCGTCGTAGAGCTTGAACCGGTTGACGTTGGTAATCATCCCAAAATTTTTGACGTAGGCTTCGAGTTCGACGTTCCAGCGCGGAGCCGGGTTGAATTCCACACCAAAGACAACGTGGTCAGCCGTTTGAAGCGTGCCCTGCACGTCTTCATCGCCAATCTTGCTGGGCAGGTCGATGCCCCCTCCGCTCAAGAATCCGTAGAAGAGGTTGACCACGTCGCGGTCGCTGTTGGCCGCAATCAAATTTTGCGAGTACCGCCCCGCCGAACCCTTGATGCGGAAGTTTTCGGTCGCATTGTACTTGAACCCAAAGCGCGGCTCGATGCGCACGACGCCCATGGTTGAGTAGTTGTGCAAGCGGATTCCGGGTTGAATCAGCCATCGACCTTGCTGGCGCTTGTAGTCGAAGTAGATGCCAAGCTCCGTGGTGTTGTCTTCTTGCTGCAGGCTGCGGCCCACCGTGTTGGTGAACTGGTAGTCAGTGTAGTATCCGATAAATTCAAGGCCATACTTCAGCTCGTCAGACTTGCGCAACAGGTAGGTGAAGTCCAATCCGCCATTGAATCCGTTAATGGTAGAGAAGCGCGGACGGTTCTCGATTTCGGTAGAGGTAATGGTGTACGAGCTCTGGGCGAGGTGGCCCTGCAAAATTGTATTGGAGGACGCGGGTACTACGGTGAAGTCAGTTCCGTAGCCCACTGAGTTCCAAGCGATGGACTTACCTCCAGCGAAACGCACCGCGTCGCTGAAGTTGAATCCAAAAATATTGAGCTTGTTGCCGCCGTTGGTTTCGAGGGTGTACTTGCTGAACAGGTCGCGGAATTCGAACGGAAGACCGTCGTACTCCGTGGCAACGTAGGGGTAGAAGATTGGCGCAGCCTGATCCAAGAGGGATTCTTTGAACGAAATCAGGAGTGAGCTAGGTGCGATTCCGTTCTTTTTGCGGCCAATGGGCACTTCGAGGAGGGCCTTCGCGAGGTAGGTCGAAGCACTCACCTTGCCCGTAACGCGGTCACGGCGCCCAGTGCGGGTACGGATATCCATAACCGACGAGGTGCGGCCGCCGTATTCGGCTCCGAAGCCCGCCGTGTAGACATCAGCCGACTGCAGGATGTCGGTTTCAAAGACCGAAAAGAATCCGATGCTGTGAAAGGGGTTGTACAAAATCATTCCGTCGAGTTTGACGAGGTTCTGAATGGGGGCGCCACCGCGGATGT
>JBIPMA010000238.1:0-6353 GCA_044369335.1 Schleiferiaceae bacterium
AATACAAACATTCTCCGATGGTGATTTTAGAACTGATATGTGGGGTATGAGTTCTTATAGTGAAGTGTTACGAGCTAAACTATCCGATGTTAAAGAATACAGACCTGACCTTCTATCAGATTTAATCATTAACATAGGTGTTTACTTCACTACCGATGATAATGGTGAGATAACTTTTGATGTGGAGGAAATGGAAAATGAATTAGTCCACTTGACTATGTAAAACATTAATGATATATTTTTGTTATAGTTTAGTGTTTAGTTTGTTTGGTAGTAAGTTTAAAGGTGGATAGAAATGTCCACCTTTTTTCATTTATAACACCATCTTCACCTGGAATCCCAGGTCAGATGTTCAACAGCTTTAAGCCGTAAGACATTCATCCAGCGCAGCCCAGGTCCCATTTATCATAATAACATCTTGATTACCAACTCCTACTTCATTTAGTGTAAAACCATTTGTAGCCGTAAGACATTCAATACTGCGCGCGCTGGTCCTGATTCCAGTGTTAAAAAAATAAATTAAATTTTAACAAAAAAACTTATCAAAATATTTGGTTTATAAATTCTCGTGTAGTAATTTTGAATTCTAAATTAAATCGTATGACAGAACAAACTATCACCACAGGTAACGAGATTACCGACATTCTCAATCAGACAGGTCTGAATTGGAATGTAAGAACAGAAGAATTACAAACCACATCAGGAATTATTATCCCTGATAAGATTGGTTTAATCCGTGATGACAACAACACTTGTCTTGGCGTTCACTCGGGTTCGTATGTACCTTATCAAAATCAGGAGTTATTGGAATTGTTATTCCGTATCTCTCAACAAACAGGATTGAAACTTCATACAGGGGGTTCATTCAAAGGTGGTGAGAAGGTATGGTTTCAATTAAAGTCAGAAGACTTGAAGTTGTCCAACGACAGGATTGAAGGTTACATTAGTGGGTTCAACTCATTTGATGGAAGAACATCATTAGCGTTTGGTAACTCGAACGTTACTGTATCTTGTCAAAACACTTTTTGGAAAGGTTACAGAGATGTTGAAACCAAATTGAGACACTCTTCGGCGATGAAACCAAAGATTGAAGAAATTTTGAGAAAGATTGATGTTCTATTACAAGAGGAACAACAAACCTTCGAGAACATTCAACGTCTTGGTAATGTTAGAATGACACAACAAGTTAAAGACTTGGTTATTCGTAGATTGTTCGACATTGAAAAGGAAGAGAGACTTGATAGTGATGACTTATCTACTAACAAGAAAAACAAACTCTCTCGTTTCTACATTGATTTGAATGGTGAGTTAAATCAAAAAGGTGATAACCTTTGGGGTTTATTTAGTGGTGTAACAAAATATACCACACACTCTATGAAGAAAGGTGATAACACGGAAGGTAAAATCTTCGGACAAGTCGGTTACAAAGAGAGACAGATTTGGGACAACCTCGTAGAATTGGTGTAAGACATAATAGGTTGATGTGATTTGAAACCCTCGGACTTTTGGTTCGGGGGTTTTTTGTTTCTGGCTTCTGTGCACTGTACCTGCACAGCACTGGGTCTGATGTTCAACGGCTTGTAGCTGTAAGACATTCACCTGCACCAGCGCTGCACTGGCGCGCTGCATTTATCATCGCCGTAAGACATTGGACCTGGGATTCTGGCACTGTTCTGTTCTTAACTTCTTTAACAATACATTAACTAAAATTATTTGGATATGTGGTTTATATTGTTTTATCTTTGTGTCTTAAATTAATACTATGAAAAATGAAATTTTAGTTTGTTGTGAATGTGGTTCATCTGAATCAATTCAAATTAAAGTATGGAACTACGTAAACTCTAACGAGTACGCGGGAGAATGTACTGATGATAGTAATGATAGGTGGTGTGAAGATTGTGAAGAACACGTTAACTTTATTACACAACAAGAATGGGAAACCGAAAATAAAAAGTAACCCACTCTAAAAAGAAACCCTCGAAATAATCGGGGGTTTTTTTATTTCAAGAACATCTCCGACGCCGAGCTGCGTTATTGAATGTTCAACGGCTTAAGCTGTTAAACATCTGACTCGGGATTTCAGGTGAAAACTCTTTTAACATTCTTTAACATTCTTTTAACAAAAAAAATTTGGTAGTTAAATAAAAACATATTACTTTTACATCATCATCAAAAACAACAAAGAAATGATTAAATCAATCGAAGAAAAAGAAACCAAGTTAGAAATTGACTTGACAGGTCCTGACGGAAACGCGTTTGTACTATTAGGGTACGCGAGTAGATTCTCTAAACAATTAGGTTTAGATGGAAAAACCATTCAATCAGAAATGATGAAAGGAGACTACGAACATCTTGTTGATACGTTCGACAAATATTTTGGGGAATACGTTACGTTATATCGTTAACAAAATTTTAACTAAAATTATTTGGCGGTTAAATAAAAAGTTATTACTTTTGTATCATTAAATCACATCTAAATTAAAAGACTATGTCAGAGTTAAAAACTGAAAAAGATGTCCTAACACATTGGACTAAAAAATCGAAAGAGGTTTTACAGGGTAAAACTATTGTAGAAGTTCGTTATCTTAATGACGAAGAAATGGAAATGATGGGTTGGTATAAACGACCTGTGTGTTTCTTCCTTAATGATGGTACAAGTTGTATCTTGTCCTGTGATGATGAAGGGAATGATGGTGGTGTATTATTTTATGGTAGTGATGGAGTTCTACCAACATTGTAAACCTTTAAATCAAAAAGAGATGAGTTATCTAACATTAAGAGATTGGAGAGAAAACCACGTCAAAGTTATTTTTAAACTTGACGGAAGTAAGGTAGAGGTTAAATCAACTGATAGTGATATAACCTACTTCACAAGTACCGATAGAAATGTAGTACAATCGTTTATCGACAATTCGTCAAAACAACTGACTACAATCTACGAACTTAATTTCGAGAACATTCAACAAGATTTTCTAAACGTAATAAATAATTAAAAAAATGGGTTACACACACTATTGGAATTATACCAAACCATCAAAAGATTTTGATGATGAGTACATCAACGTACTATTAGACATTAACCTCGGATTAAAAAATCTCGACAAGAGTATCGTATTACGAGGTGGAGACGGAACAGGTACACCTGAATTCACAAGAGAAAGGATTTGTTTCAACGGAGACGGACAACAAGGTTTAGACCACGAGACATTTTACTTTGATAAAGACCCTACGGACTTTTCCTTTTGTAAGACAAACCATAAACCCTATGATTTTTTTGTAGGAGTTTGTTTACTTTCATTGTCAAATAGAATAACAGGGTTTGAGTTCAGTTCAGACGGAGACAATCGAGAGTGGGAACCAATTATTTTGTTCTATCAAAAGTTTATTGGTGAGATTAAACCAAGTATTTTGTATAAATTATTAAGTTTAGAAGAAATTTAACAAAAATTATTTGGAAGTTAAATAAAATTGTATAACTTTGTAATCGTATTCATTATTCTATAACTAACTCGGGGACGGGACAAAATCCGAACAAAACTTATCGTGAATAAAATTCAAACAGGTAAAAAAGTGGGTGAAATCTTTGAGACCAAAGATTACTCAATCTTCAAATTTAGAGAAGATAATCGTATCGTAAATCAAAACCACGTTAGAAAACTCTCTCAACGTATGAAAGAGAATGGTTGGTTATCAACATCAGTAGTTACTATCAATGGTAGTGGTGAAGTTATTGACGGACAACACAGGATTAAGGGAGCGATTATCGCGGGTGTCCCTGTCCGTTACAAATGTGTGAGAGGGGCGGGTAGTGATGAAATGACATCAATGAACACTCTTCAACGAAATTGGTCTCCATTTGACCACTTAAACAAATTCGTGAAGAAAGGAAATCCTAACTACATAACTTTCCAAAAGTTTACGGAAGAATTCCCTATGTTCAAATATACTGAATGTGCGATGTTGTTACAAAATAGTGTAACATCAATCAAGAGAGATAATTTTGATAGTGGTAATTATGTTGTGAGAAACGAGAAGAAAGGTAGATTATGGGGACAATACTTGTTAGAGTTGAAACCATACTTTGAGAAGTATTACAACAAATCAATCTTTGTAAGAGGTTTCATCAAAATCATTTCTAACAAGAAAGAGTTTGTGTTTGAAGAATTTTTACACAAAGTAAAGTTGAGACCTAATATGTTAGTTCCGTGTGGTACAACCGAACAATATATTGAAATGATTGAAAACATTTACAACTATAAGAGAAGTAACAAAGTTAATTTAAGATTTTAGTTGTAGGTGATGAGTGAAAAAAGGGGGTGTAGAAATACACTCCTTTTTTTTGTCCAAGAAGATGTAACCTTACAGGGTGGGAGGAATGTTCAACGGCTTTCAAATAACCGGTAGACATTTTACTCTGACGGGGCTGAGGAAATCTTTTAACAAAATTTTTAGAAAATAATTGGTTCAAAATTTGGAAATATCAATGATATAGATGTATATTTGTGGACTAATAATTAATCATCTCAATCAAATCAAATGAAAAAGAAAACACAACACACACTCTTAAAGGGTGAAGGTATCCACCAACACACATTGTATGGTGAGTTCAAAATCGGTTCTGAAACCGAAGTAGATTTTATGGAAGTGGAAGTATCCGAAGAAAGTTTACTTAAACACGAAAAACCTAATGGTTCTTTTGGTGAACACAAGACACTAAAAATTGAACAGGGTAATTGGGTGATGGGTAAACAAGTAGAGTACAATCCTTTTAATCAAACCATTTCAAGAGTTTGGGACTAATGGCTAATCCACTAATTCATTCAAAATCCAGTGTAAAAAGGTGGGGTGGAAAAGTAGAAGACTACATATCCATTCACGAGTTAATTGATAGTCCGAAGGCGACTATGAATAATAACTCATCAAGATTATTAACACATAATACTTGGTTTGCGTATCATATATGTCCGAAGATTTTTGGATATAACATTACGAACTCTGATGGTAAGAGTGTTGATGTAGTTGATATTGCGATGTTACATATCGCAGAGGACTTCCGTATGAAGTTCGTTCCAACACCACAGGATTACTTACAACATTTACAAGTCCAACCCTGGATGAATAATGGTGTGAAGGTTTTGGATAGTGTGGATGCACAAAACATTGTTAAACAATTAAACGAAAAATTACATTATGAAATCAGTTAAAGAAGAAATGATTGACAAGTGGAAAGAACTCAATATCAAAAGTTGTAGTATGGAGTTCTCTTGTGGTGGTGATAGTATGAACGACTACTCATTCACCTTTTATACCAACGACAACAAAGAAGTTGATGGTGAAGAACTTACTGACTACTTTGAAACCGAAGTATTCAATGAGGTTGAGTTTTATGAAGTTTCTGATGGACACTACATTGGTGAGTCTGGTGTTGTGGAAATTAAATTGGAAGAAGAAGATGATGAAGAACCATACTTTTCGTATTACAAAGATGCGAGTTCTGAATGGTCAGAGAGATTTTTCGGACAAATGAACGTACCACTAACCGATACCGAACTTTCTTTTATTAAAGAAAAGGTATTGAATATGAATGGTGGTGATTGGGGTGAACCAAATATCAACTACAAAGTAGATTGTATCGTTACAGATGAAGAAGAAAAAATGATGAACGATTTAATTCAGAAGATTTGTGATGAGAGTGAAGACTTTGAAATAGAAGATGCTGATGGTGAACCAGAGGAAGGTTACAGATGGACAACCAATGAAGATGAAGATGAGATTGAATTTGAAGGAAACTCTCTCAAAGTACAAGTTGAGAGAAATTATATGACAACAACCCCAAGTGAATAATATGAAAATAATAATCAACAACGTAGAATTTCCTTTTAATGAAGGGTGTCGTTTACTTAAATTGAAGTATGACAAATGTCCAATGAAGGAAATAGAAGATTTTTGGGAAGACATAGTACCAATGAACTTCAAAGATATTGCGGTAAGTTTTACCAATACCGAACAACGTAGAGTAGGTATCTTATGTTTAGGTTTAGAAAAGTTGGTGAGTGAAGTAAACCCAAGACTGATTAAATCTGAAACCATAAAAAAAGAAACCACTTGGGTTGATGAGAATGGTGTACTACAAAATCATAAGTTCAATGACACTTATGAACTATACGAAGTAGATGGTAGTATATGGGGTGAAAATCTTGGTAGAAATATCCGAAATGTTCATTATGTAAAATGTAAGGACACTTCAACTGACAGGGAGTATTTCCTTTGGATAAATGCCCAAGATGTGTTTACTTCCAATAACTCAATGACAGGTTCAAGACACTTGGGAGTGAGTAGTTCTGAAAACTATG
>JBIPMA010000236.1:0-6315 GCA_044369335.1 Schleiferiaceae bacterium
TTACTATGTGTATCGTTGGTATGTTGTTCGTATCATTCACTTGGTTTAAGTTTGAACCAAAGAGAAGGAAGAATAGACCAACAACTTTCTAAACGAAAGTTACCTAATGAAAGGGAGAACGAAAGTTCTCCTTTTTT
This sequence comes from Schleiferiaceae bacterium, assembly GCA_044369335.1. Classification (GTDB taxonomy): domain Bacteria; phylum Bacteroidota; class Bacteroidia; order Flavobacteriales; family Schleiferiaceae; genus TMED14. Next base: position 138 of record JBIPMA010000236.1, read on the forward strand.
TTTGTCCGTACCTCATTGTAATCTTTGTCCAACGGGGGTTGGAATGTCGAACAGCTTTTGATGATACAAACAAAAAATAAAAAAACCCAAAACCAAATTTTTCTCTGAGTTTTTTTTAATGTCGAACAGCTTTTGGTGAGGTCGAAAGCTGTTTGACATTTTCCGTGGACGGTATCCAAAAAAATGTGGATAACTATGTGGAAAACTTTTGACCAAAATATTAGGATATATGGATTATATTATTTTACTTTGTATTGTTGTTGAGGGGGTTGGTAATAAGGGTTAAAAATTTTAACATTTCTTAACAAAGTCTTAACACAAAATATTAGGTTTATTCATTTTTATTTCCGTACTTTGTCCTATCGTTAAACAATTAAATAATAACACTATGTCAAATCAAGTAAAAGAAATCGTATCAGTACCTAACAATGAGTGGGTATCAGTAGTAGGGGAAGTTTTATCCAATGTAAATAACCCTACATTCAGTTCCTTTGTATCAAAGGTAAAAGTTAAAATGAATCAGTACCTTGATTATTGGATAATCAATGAGGAAGGTAAGAAAAAGAAAAATCCTAACCCTACCAAAAATCCTTACTATGAGGAAGGTATCATTAACCACTCCCGTAAAGTTCAAATTAACACAGGTTTTGACTATGTTAAGAGTGTGAACGGAAGATTGAAGGGGGAAGGTAAGGAACAAGATTTTGAAGGTCAAGACAATTGGTTTGAGGTTATCAGTAAAGGTTTGGTAACCGACAAGAGTACTCGTACCAAGTTGTACTTCCGTTATCAGTACCTTAAAACAAGTACCCAAGACCAAGAGTTCTTATTTCAAGGTAACCAAATTGAAAAAAGATTGTTTGAGAGTTTTATGAGTGAAACTTCAAACTATGAGAATCAAGGTTTGGATAACCCATTAAGATTCCAAGTGTGTGATTTGAGTAACATACTTAAAATAACAATAGGTGGTATTACCTATGAGAGAGAGTTAGTGTAGTGTGAGTAGTTTAACAACTGAAAAGGGGTGTAGAAATACACTCCTTTTTTTTTGTCTTACATATTCGGAGTCGGAGGAAGACGGGTCGGAAATGTCTTACAGCTTCTCGGTCAAAAAAAAGTTTAATAAAATTTTGTTGTGTATAAAATTTTCCTTGTGTCAGGAAGTTAAAGATGTCTTACAGCTTTCGGGTATTGTCTTACATAACCGGTGGACATCTTTGAAGAGTCCTCGTCACGAGTTGTTAAAAAAAATTTAACACAAAATATTTGGATATGTGATTTATATTGTTTTATTTTGTCTTACTAAACATTAAGGATATGACAAAAGAGTACATTCAAGAACAATTACAATCCAACCCAAAGTGGATTGAAAGAGGTTTGGTAGTTTTGTATAACAGACAAACCCAAGATGAGAAAGAAAATGTAATGACCAAGTGGGAAAACGGAGTAGGTTTCAATGGTAGTGATGTGAGGTATCTAACCTATTGTAGTAAGTGGGTATTGAGTGGTCGAAGTTTGAGTGGTGTCCATTTGAACAAGTGTGGTAAGATGTTAAAGAAGTATTGGAAACAAATACAACAAGAGATAGAGAAAAAAAGTAGAAATTAATTTGGATTATACTGACGACGGGAAGTCTAACAGCTTTCCGTTGTGTATAGGTATGAATAACCGGTGGACATTTTTGGTATTACAGACGGGAGTTAAAACTTTAACACTTCTTAACAAAAATAAATTTGGTACTCTCATATAAGGTTTATATATTTGTATTGTTAAACAATTAAACACATTTATCAAATGGAAAATCAAGAAAACAAACTACGAGTAAAGTTGAGTCCGTTCAAGTCCGACCTTACATTTAACGAGTGGGTGGAGAAATACAAAGTTGGTAGTGGTTATGTGGAACCGACAAAGTATTTTCAAATTCTTCTTTAATGTATAAAATCAAAACCCTACTTCGGTAGGGTTTTTTTATGTCCATACCTCATCATTGTAATCTAATTACAATCAACTGAAATGTCTTCCGGTTATTCAGGAGCTGTTTGACATTTTCCGTGGACGAAGGAAATCCAAATTTTATTTGTTAAAAAAATAATTAAAAATTTAACACAAAATAATAGGATATATGGATTATATTGTTTTACTTTGTTCTCAAATCAAATAACACTACAAATGAAAGTAATCCAATCACGAATTACCGAACAACCGAAATCGTTGTTCGACCCAATCCCAAGAGTTTATGTTACATTAGAAAATGGAGTGGAAGAATTCCTATTCGACTACTACCCCGATGAAATCAGTTTCACACCGAGTGAGTTCATTGGTTTAACAATCGAAGAATGTAGACACCTCAAATTCAAAAAGGATAAACATTATCTGACAAGTTAAAATCAGACCCTACTTCGGTAGGGTTTTTTTATGATGAAGAATCAGTGTTCGGAACACCGATGGTAGGATGTTCAACAGCTTCCCATAGACCAAATAACCGGTGGACATTTTTACACCACCCGTGTCCCCAAAAAAATTTAACATCCTTTAACATTTTTTTAACTTCTCAAATTTGGAATATCCAATTATTACTTTTATATTTGTATTGTTAATTAATCACACACTAAAAACACTTAACAAATGAAAAATTTATTTCAAACCCTATTCGGTACAACCTTCCAAAATGTAGTGGACATTGTAAGTCAAATGGACACGATTGAAAAATGTCTATTCCTTTTTTGGAGTATTTGTGTAGTATTGTTTTATTCTACATTCGTTTACATCATCTACTTGGTAGGTAAGGACTTGGTATCTAAATTAGTATTCACCCTTAAAACTTCAAAGTAATGTCAAATCACATTTCAACAAAATCAAGATGGGTTTCAACCGATGGTTGGAGAGGTTATTCAGAACCGATTAATGGTATCGGTGGTTGTAATCACACAGGTAGTTGGTCTGATAGTCCGTGTCCAACACACGTTGTGAAGTCAGAGTTAGACGGGTTTAAAAAAATACTTCGTCAAAACAAAATTAAGTTTAAACAATTCGTTACTCAAAGTTCCAATGTCTTTTGTCAACACGTTTACATTTTAGTACACCCTTCGGATAAGGAACGTGGATTGGAATTAAGTAAGGAGTATCAACACCGAGAAGGTATCCGATTATTCTATTCGTGTTAATAGTTCCCCCTCATATCCCAAACCCTCATCGAGAAATCGGTGGGGGTTTTTTATTGTCTTACATATTCCGAGTCGGTGCATCCTGAGTCTGTGGAAATGTCTTACAGCTTTTAAGTGTTGTCTTACAAATAACCGGTGGACATTTCTTCACCTCCCAGGGTGCCCAGGTCTTAAAAAATTTTAACACTTTTTAACAAAATAAATTTGGTAGTCTCATATAAGAGTATTACCTTTACACTATGAAAAACGAAATGAAAAACGTATTGATTAAATGGTCACTTATTTTAGTATTATTAACAATTAAAACCTTATTAGAAAATGGTAATTAAATTAACACTCCTTAATGGAAACTCGTTTTTGGTAAACACAAACCAAGTTCAGACAATCTTCCCTAAATTTTACAAAGGGGATTATGTAACTCGTATTCAGTTCAATCAAGAGACAACGATTCAAGTTCGTGAAACGATTGAAGAGATTTACAATCAGATTTGGAACGAAGAAAAAATTGACACTCCTTTTGAATTGTCAACTCGTGATGATGAAAGTTTTGATTTTCAACCAAGACCTCAAAGTCAAAGACCTCGTTACAATAACCAACGAGAGTACCAACCTCGTTATGAAAAAAATTACAACAATCAAAATTGGTAATACGATGAAAGATATGTTCAACTTATTCAGAGAAGTGTACCGAGAAGATAGAAAAACCTTTTGGGAAGACATCATTGGTTCGGTAGTAATTATGGGACTTTGTGTCTTTATGTATTGGTTTGTCGGAACATTTTGTTACGATATGTGATTAGTAGTAGTGTAGTTTAACGATGAGAAATTCCCTCGACGAAAGTCGGGGGTTTTCTTTTTGTGTCCACCCGAGTCCACGACAGGTAATGGTGGAATGTTCAACAGCTTTCAAATAACCGGTGAACATTTTCACAACACCCGGGAACCTGGGTTCTAAAAATTTTAACATCCTTTAACATTCTTTTAACTACGAATATTTGGATATATCATTTATATTGTTTTACTTTGTATCATTAAATCATCAAACACGGGGACAGGTACACTGAACATCTACTACAATGGGAACATTATCAACAATTATGTTTAGTTTGAAGAATGAGTTGTTATCTAAGTATGGTTACAACAAAATTTTCTTAAAGGAAATTATGAATAGTGATACCACATTAGGTATCTCAATTAACAACGGAACACATAGTGGAGAAATCTTCGGTCAAGTCGAATTAACCGAAAATGGTTGGGAGTTGGTTGGTGTTAATTATGAAATTTTTGAAGGGTCGTTAAAAAACTACGAAGAATTAAAATCGATTGGAGTTTTAAATTAACTATCCTAAATGAATTGTGAAACCCTCGGACTTAAATGTTCGGGGGTTTTTTTATTTCCAAGAATTTACAACCTTGTAAATTTTCAAAAATCTTGAAATGTCTACCGGTTATTTGGGAGCTGTTCGACATTTTCGTAGTACAGTGTCCAAAAAAAATTAACATCCTTTAACATTCTTTTAACTACAAAAATTTGGTATTCTCGTATAAAGATTATACATTTGTAACATCATTAACAATTAAACATACTACGAAATGAAAAAAGGAATTTTAATTGATGTTCACAATCGTGAAATCAAAGAGGTACAAATCGAAGAAGGTATCAATTCTATCTACGAACAAATTAAGTGTGACACATTTGATTGTGTTCAAATCCACGAAGAAAATGATGTCTATGTGGATGACAACGGATTATTGAACTTAAATGAGAAATCAATGTTCTTTAATTACAAAGGTTTTGGACAACCATTGTCGGGTAACGGACTGATACTTGGTATCGACCACGAAACGGGTGAAAGTATTGATACCACTTTGACAATCGAAGAAGTTAGAAAGAATGTAACTTTCTTATCACTATTCGATATTCAACTAATGTCGAGATTCGGTGTTCTAAATTAGTGTTATAGTGTGGGTTAGTAAGACCACTCCGAAAGGGGTGGTTTTTTTTTGTCGACAATCCATCTTGGTCCAAGTCGTCAGAGTGTAATGTTCAACAGCTTTCAATAACCGGTGGACATTTTCACAACACCCGGGAACCTGGGTTCTAAAAAAAATTAACAGATTTTAACAAAATAAATTTGGTAGTTTCAAATAAAGGTATTACCTTTATAGTGTTAAAAAAAAACAATACTACTATGGGACAATTCAGTTGGATTACACAAGACACGAAAAGGTCAATCTCCTCGATTACTCCTTTTCAAGTAACTATGACAGACCACAAAGGAAACAAGTGGACTGAAAATGATTATGAGGGTTATGGTGAATTTGGTGGTAAGGACTTCTTCTCACTACTCTCCGAAATGAATGGTGGTAATGGTGACCGAGACCACGGGATTGATTTACGATTTAGTGGTCAACCTTATCTATCACCAAACCTAAACGAAGACCCGACAATCGAATGGAAGGATGAGGTACCCGATGATTGTCCAAGACAAGGTTGGGTAGAGTACGATGAGGATGGTGACGAACTCCCCGACGAAGATGAAGATGATTGGGACGACGATGAGGAAGAAGAAGATTAAAAAAAAGACCACTCCGAAAGGGGTGGTTTTTTTTGTGACCAAGAAGAAGATGTGTTCCTACGGTTCGGGAGAAATGTCTACCGGTTATTTGGAGCTGTTGAACATTTTCGTAGTACAGAACCTTCGGGTACTGAGTAAAATTATTAACATCTCTTAACAAAGTTTTAACTACTGAAATTTGGAAATCTCATATATAGGTATTACCTTTATACCCTAATCAAACTACTACTATTATGGAAAACAATGTAAATGTATTTGAGTTCGGAGTATCGTTAGGTCAAATTGAGTTCGTTCAAAATTGGGACTTGGACATCAACGATAATTGTTCCGAAGAGAATTGTGTTAGTGTATTAGAAAAACTAATGGACACCAACAAATTTGAAACGGAAGAAAAAACATTCGGTATGGTTATTCGAAGTGAAGAAAAGGATAACA
>JBIPMA010000182.1:0-3022 GCA_044369335.1 Schleiferiaceae bacterium
GACAGCAGCTCAGTCATGCCGTACTCGCTGTGGATGCGGTCGAGCCCGAAGGCATGCTGCAGCTTCTGGTGCACCTCGGCCCGGCTGGGCTCGACGCGGCGGCCTTTCATGCCGCCGGTTTCCATGATGATGCTGTGCTTCAGGGGCATGGGCTTGGGCAGCGACTCGGCCCAGTCGAGCAGCGCGAAGGTGACGCCCAGAATGACCGTGGGCACTCCGTTGGCCTCGAGGGTTTCGAGGCGAAAGCGCAGTTCGTCCAGGCCCTTGAGAAAGAATCCGCTCTCGCCGGCAGGGGATTGCTGCACGAAGTGCTGGGCCATGGCCACGAGCGACGAACCTTCGCGCTCGAGGTAGCTCGGCAGCAGGCAAAGCCAGGCGTAGTTGCTCGGCGCGCCGTAGAAGTAGGCAAAACCGGCTTCGGCGTTGCGCAGGTAGGCCGCGAGCCGGGCGACGACGTGGCGCGAAGGCGTTTGCCCGGTGGTTCCCGACGAAGTGAAGGTGGCTTCGGGCTCCCAGGTTCCGGTGCGCACTTCACGCGTTTTAAACGCTTCAATCGGCAAAAACGGAACCTCGTCCACCGAGCTCACCGCGTCTATGCGCGCAGAATCCCAGCCCTGAAGGCGGACCCATTCGGCGTAGACTGGGTTATGGGCCGCCTGGTAGCGAAAGAGGGCGAGGGCAATGCGCTCGAACTCGGGGTGCACAAACGGGAGCTGGCTCACGGTTCGAGCGGTCGACTGAGTTGGTAGGTGCGGGCCTTTAAGCTGTCCATGATGACCTCGTAGCGGGCCACCATTCCCTTGGGGTCGGCGTGGTAGTAGTCGTAGCTGCGTGCGACTTGGTCCGAAGTGTAGCCATAGCGGGCAAAGGTTCCGCCGTAGACCTCCCACACGGGGATGCTGTCGCCCATAAGGTGTTCGCCTCCGCGGGCGCCCTCGATGACGTGCATTTCGAGAAGAAGCTGAGTGAATTCGGCGTCCGGAATCAGGTCCGAAGGCTTGGTGCGCGGTGCCACCGGTTCAGCCACGTTGCCGCAGCCGGCGAGGCTGAGGGAGAGGGCGAGTCCGATGAACGTGCGTGCTACCATCCGCGTTCAAAGATAAGTCGCTGGCCAGCAGGGGTGTTGCGGTGCTTTCCGTCGCGGTACACGACGGTTCCGTTTACCCAGGTTTGGTTGACGCGGGCGGCAAAGGTGCGGCCCTCGAAGGGTGACCATCCGCACTTGGTGAACATGTCGGAGGAATGAACGGTGTAGGGGCGGTGCGGGTCGACCAGTACGACGTCGGCGTGGTAGCCCTCGCGTAAAAAGCCGCGCTCTTGGATTCCAAAGAGTTGGGCGGGTTGGTGGCACATCAGTTCGATGATGCGGGCGTAGTCGATGTCTAGGCGGCGGGCCAACTCGAGCATGGCGGGCAGGCTGTTTTGAATCAGCGGACCGCCACTGGGCGCGTCCACGTACATCCGCTGCTTCTCTTCGAGGGTGTGCGGCGCGTGGTCCGTGGCCACTACGTCGATGCGTCCGTCGAGCAGGGCGGCGCGCAGGGCGTCGCGGTCGGCGGCGGTTTTGACGGCGGGGTTCCACTTGATGCGGTTGCCCAGTTCGGCGTAGTCGGCGTCGCTGAACCACAGGTGGTGGACGCAGGCCTCGGCGGTGATTTTTTTCTCGGCTAGGGGCAGGTCGCCGTCAAAGAGGTCTAGTTCTTTGCCGGTGGACACGTGGTAGACATGAAAGTGGGCTCCGGCCTCGCGGGCGAGGGCCACGGCGCGCGACGAAGACAGGTAGCAGGCCTCTTCGCTGCGGATCAGCGGGTGGTCGGCGGCGGTGAGGTGCTCGCGGCCTCCGCGCTCTTCGATCAGGCGCTCGAGGTTGGCGCGCATGGTGGGCTCGTCTTCGCAGTGCGCGATTAGCTGGTGGTCGACTTCGCGAAAGATGCGCTCGACCGAGGCGGGGTCGTCGACGAGCAGGTCGCCGGTGCTTGAGCCCAAGAACATTTTGATGGCGGCTACATAGCGCTTTGAGGCGCGCTTGAGCTCTTCGAGGTTGGTGTTCGAGGCTCCGAGGCTAAAGCTGTAGTTGGCCCACGAAACCTCTGCGGCGCGGGCAAACTTGGCCTCGAGCAGCTCGAGGGTGGTCGCGGCCGGAACCGTATTGGGCTGCTCGACGTACGAGGTGACGCCCCCGGCGACGGCGGCCATCGACTCGGTCGTCAGGTCGGCCTTGTGGGTGAGTCCGGGCTCGCGAAAGTGCACTTGCGTGTCGATTACGCCCGGAATCAGGAGCTTGCCTCCACCGTCCACAATCTGGACGCTGTTGTTTTTGGGCGAAATGCTGTCGTCGATCCGCTCAATTCGGCCGCCCGAAAGCAGCACGTCGGCTTCGTAGCTGCGCCCCTCGTTAACCAGGCGCGCGTTTTTGATCAGGTAGGTAGGTATGGTGTCGGACATTGCGAAGTATTACCGGCCAAATAGGCTCGATAGCTTCAGCAAAAGTACCCCGAATACGGCCTCGCGTATGATTCCGCGCGACATTTTGCTCTGCCCCGCCTTGCGGTCGGTGAAGATGACCGCTACCTCGGCGAGGTTGAATCCCTTACGCCATGCGCGGAACTTCATTTCGATCTGAAAGGCGTAGCCGACAAAGCGGATTTTTTCGAAATCGATGGCCTCAAGCACGGCCCGGCGGTAGCACTTGAAGCCGGCGGTGGTGTCGTGAATGGGCATTCCGGTGATGAAGCGAACGTACTTCGACGCAAAAAAGCTCAAAAGGACCCGGCTCATCGGCCAGTTGACCACGTTGACGCCGTTGCTGTAGCGCGACCCGATGGCCAGGTCGGCTCCGTAGACCTCGCAGGCCTCGAGCAGGCGCGGCAGGTCCGTGGGGTCGTGCGAAAAGTCCGCATCCATTTCAAACACGTACTGGTAGTCGTGCTTCAGGGCCCACTTGAATCCATGGATGTAAGCGGTTCCGAGGCCCAACTTGCCCTTGCGCTCGTTCAGGTGAATGCGGCCGGGGTGCTTTTTT
>JBIPMA010000069.1:0-6247 GCA_044369335.1 Schleiferiaceae bacterium
GGTGAACATGTAAATCAGAATGCCCGCAAAGAACCCGGCAGCGGTTTTGATTTCGGTTCCGGACGCTTCGCTGCCCTCGTCACTGAGTTCAAATGCTTGAACACTGGCCTCGGACTTGGCCTTGGTTACCACCGCGGGATCGACCCCAAAGTGGCGCAGTTTGCCCTCGTAGGCAAAGCGCTCGAGCAAACTCTCAAGCTCGCTGGCAATACCAAGTGGTGCCGTTTCAAGCGTGTACAGTTTGGCGTTCTTGAGGCTGTATTCGGGGTCGTTGTTGACGGATTCGGGCACGTACAGCAGCCCGTCGACGTCTTCACGGGTGCGTACGAGCTCCAAAGCCTGCTCTTCACTGACTTCTTTGGGGTCAAAGTAGGCCAAGTTTGCTCCGTCGACCTTGGGTGTGCCGGGCAGCACGTAGCTGTGGTCGACGACGATGAGGTTGAGGTCTTCGGATTCGCTCGACATTGCGATGAGGGCCGGAGCCAGCATCAGCCCCACAAACAGGACGGGGCCGAGCAGGGTCATGACCAAGAAGCTCTTTTTGCGAACGCGCGTGGTGATTTCGCGCTGGGCTACGAGTAAAAACGGTTTCATGCGCCTTGTACGGTTTGAACAAATAAATCGTGAATGCTGGGCACCACCTCTTCAAATTGGTAGACGTTGACCTGAGGGGCCAACGCGGCGAGCAGGCGCGACGCGCCGTCAATTTCGGCGCGGAACCGGGCCGCCACAATTCCTTGGGCCTCTCGACGGTGGTCGGTCAGCTCAGCACCCTCGGGGAGGTTGAGGCTGGTCGGGTCTTCGCTGCGGTAGCGCAGTACAAACTGCCCCGAGCGGTGGCGGTCCTTGAGCTCTTGAATGCTTCCGTGCAGTACGTTTTGGCCCTGGTTGACCAAAGCTATGTGGCTGCAGAGCTCTTCGACGCTCTCCATTCGGTGGGTCGAAAAGATCAGAGTGCGGCCTTCGCGGTTCAGGCGCAGCATTTCTTCGCGGATTAGTTGCGCGTTGATGGGGTCAAATCCCGAGAAGGGTTCGTCAAAAATGAGCAGTTCGGGTTCGTGCAGAACGGTCGTGATGAACTGGACTTTTTGGGCCATTCCCTTAGATAGGTCGCTGACTTTTTTGTCCCACCAGCCCTGGAGTTCCCAGCGCTCAAACCATGCGCGGAGGCGCTGCTTGGCATCCGCGGTTGAGAGTCCGCGGAGCTGTGCCAGGTACATGGCCTGTTCGCCCACCTTCATGCCTTTGTACAGTCCGCGCTCTTCGGGAAGGTAGCCGATGCGCTTCGTGGCGTCCGGTCCCAGCGGAGCACCAAAGAGCTCAATTCGGCCCTCGTCAGGCGCCAAAATGCGGTTGGCGATGCGGATGAAGGTGGTTTTGCCGGCCCCGTTGGGTCCGAGGAGGCCAAAAAGGCTGCCTTGCGGAATCTCCATGTCGAGGCCGCGAAGGGCGTGGTGCGACGCGTAGCGCTTGTGTAGGCCGGTGGCGGTGAGGGCGTTCATGCGAGTTACTAGTTGCTGGTTTCTAGTTGGGGTTCAGACCAAGATGTTAAGAATCCGATGGCCTCGTCCACCGAGCGCACGGCGTCGACGACAAGGTAGCTGCGTTGGTCTTTTTGCTTCATCTGAAAGCGCTGCGGATTCCGCTGCAGATCCCGCAAAAACTGACCCAAAACGTGCTCTGGAATCGAAAAGTCCGCATCGTCCGGGAAGTAGGCCATCAGCTTGCCCATTTTGATGCGGATTTTCTCCATGCCCATACTTTGGCCGAGCCAGCGAATGTGCAGCGAGCGCAGCAGATTTTCGGCGGCCACCGGCAGGGCTCCGAAGCGGTCGACCAAACCGAAGCGGTAGGCATCGAGGGCCTCGGGGCCGGGCAGGGCGTCGAGCTCGCGGTAGATGCGAAGCCGTTCCTCGACCGAATTGACGTAGGAGTCGGGCAGCAGCAGTTCCCAGTCCGTGTCAAGCTGGCACTCGCGGGTTTGCGACCAACCGCCGCGCTGGTCCTCGTAGAGGTCCTTGAACTCGGACTGCTTGAGCTCTTCGACCGCTTCGGCAAGGAGCTTTTGGTAGGTTTCAAAGCCCAAGTCGTTGATAAATCCGGACTGTTCGGCGCCCAAAAGGTCGCCTGCGCCGCGGATTTCGAGGTCGCGCAGCGCAATTTTGAATCCGGAACCCAGGTCGCTAAACTGTTCAAGCGCTTGCAAACGTTTGCGAGCTTCTTCGGGCAGCCCGCCCAGCGGGGGCGACACGAGGTAGCAAAACGCCTTGCGGTTGCTGCGGCCCACCCGTCCGCGCATTTGGTGCAGGTCACTGAGGCCGAACATGTGCGCGTCCAAGATGACGATGGTATTGGCGTTGGGCACGTCCAACCCGTTTTCGACGATGGTGGTGCTCACAAGGACGTCGAAGCGCTGCTCCATGAATCCCACGATCAAGTCCTCCATTTCGTGGCCGTTCATTTGGCCGTGGCCGGTTGCGATTCGAGCATCCGGAACCAGTCGCTGCAGCATTCCCGCCACCTCGCTCAGGTTTTGGATGCGGTTGTTGATCACGTAGACTTGGCCGCCCCGGCTGATTTCATAACTGATGGCATCCCGCAGACGCTCTTCGTTGAACCCAATCAGGTAGGTGTCCACCGGCTGGCGGTTGGGGGGCGGAGTCGTCATGACGCTCAAGTCGCGCGCCGACATGAGCGAGAACTGCAGGGTGCGCGGAATCGGCGTGGCCGACAGCGTCAGCGTGTCAATGTTCGCTTTAAACGTTTTAAGCTTGTCTTTTGCGTTGACGCCGAACTTTTGCTCTTCGTCGATGATCATCAGCCCGAGGTTCTTGAACTTCAGGTCTTTGCCCAAGATTCGGTGGGTGCCGATCAAAATGTCAATCTTGCCTTCCTCGAGGTCCTGCAGCACCGCCTTGGTCTCTTTGGCCGTCCGCGACCGGTTGAGGTAGTCGACCCGCGCGGGCAGTCCTTCCAAACGTTTGCTAAACGTGCGAAAGTGCTGAAACGCCAGCAACGTCGTCGGAACCAGCACTGCCACCTGCTTGCTGTCAGCAACGGCCTTGAAGGCGGCACGCACCGCGATTTCAGTCTTGCCAAAGCCCACGTCGCCGCAAATCAAGCGGTCCATGGGGATGGGTGATTCCATGTCGGCCTTGACGTCGGCGTTGGCCTTCATCTGGTCGGGCGTGTCTTCGTAGGCGAACGAGGCCTCGAGCTCGTGCTGCAGGTAGCTGTCGGGGCTGAAGGCAAAGCCTTTGGCTTCGCGCCGCTTGGCGTACAGCTTGATCAGGTCGAAGGCCACCTCTTTGACCCGGCGCTTGGTCTTGCTCTTGGCGTTTTGCCAGGCCGGTGACCCTAGCTTACTGAGCGAAGGCTCGGTGCCCTCTTTGGTGGCGTAGGGCGCAATCTTGTGGAGGCTGTGAATACTCAAATAAAGCACGTCGCTGTCGCGGTACACCAGCTTGATAGCTTCTTGCTTGACACCGCCGACGTCGATTTTTTGAAGACCGCCGAACTTGCCGATTCCGTGGTCGATGTGCGCCACAAAGTCACCCACTTGAAGCGCGTTAAGCTCTTTAAGCGTTAGGGCTTGGGCCTGTTCGTGCTGGTCCCGAATCGTAAAGCGCTGGTAGCGCTCAAACAGGTCGTGGTCGACGTAGGCGACGAGGCCGGCTTCGGGATCTTCCCAGCCGCGGTGTAGGGCTCCGTCGATCCAGTTCACCTCGAGCCCCTCGTTCAGGTCGTGCAAAATGGCCTTGAGGCGCTCGCGCTGGCTCTCTTGGCCGCACATAATCCACAGCGCGCGCCCGGCCTTTCGGTGGCCGTCCAGGGTTTGGGCGAGCAGGTCGAACTTCTTGGCAAAGGCGGGCTGTGCAAGGGTCTGCCACGAGGCGGAATCGCTCGGAACTCCATCCACCGCAATACCCCGTCCGGCCAGCTCGCGGTCCCACTCGGCTCCGCGCACATAAAGCTCGTGGGGCTCGAGGCGGCGAACCACGCTGTGCAGTCCGACAAATGCCTCTTCGGCCAGGCGGTAGACGCGGTCGAGCTTTTCGAGCGCCACTTCGGGTCGTTCGACCCAAACCAGTGCCTTGGGGCCGGCGTAGGCCGTTAATGTCTCGCGCCGCTCGGTGCTCGACTTGTCTTCGACGTTCGGTACCAATGTCATGCGGTCCACCCGCTGCAGCGTCAGCTGGTCGACGACATCAAACGTGCGGATGCTTTCGACTTCGGAACCAAAAAATTCCAGGCGGTGCGGCTCGGGGTGGGCAAACGAGAACACATCGACGATTCCGCCCCGAACCGAGAACTGGCCGGGCTTTTCGACAAAATCCACGCGTTCAAAGTGCAGTTCGAACAGGTACTCGTTCAAAAAGCCCACGTCGAGGCGGGCGCCCACGGCAACTTCCATGCTCCGGGCATCGAGCTGGCCTCGGGTGATGACCTTTTCGGCGATGGCCTCGGGGTAGGTGACCACAACCACTGGTTGGGTTCCGCGAAGCCGGTCCAGGACCTCGGCCCGAAGCCCGATGTTGGCGTTGTCGGTCTGGTCGCGGTCGGCGTAGGGGCGGCGGTAGGAATCCGGAAAAAACAGCGCCGACCCCGCGGGAAGCAGTTTTTCGAGGTCGTTAAAAAAGTACGCGGCCTCTTCTTTGTCGCTGCGCAGCACGACGAGGGTCTGCTTGAGTTCGGTAAGGGCCGACGCAGCCACTAGAGCGGGCAGCGATCCCGCAGCCCCCGAAAGGGCTACGCGCTCACCTTGGGGCGCAGTGGCCCATCGGCGCAGAAACTCGTTGAGGCGGCGGTCGCCGCGGTAAATACTTAGGAGTGAATTGGGTACGGCCACAAATAGCTTCAGCCGCGAAGAAATCCCTCGGCTTCGAGGACCATCGCGGTGGAGCCGGCAAAGTACGGCACCCTTTGGTGAAGTTCTTCAGGCTGAATGTCCAAAATCCGTTCAAATCCGTCGGTGGCCCGCCCGCCCGCCTGCTCGGCGATAAAGGCGAGCGGATTGCACTCGTACAGCAAGCGCAGCTTGCCTTTGGGGCTCTTGGTTCCGGTGGGGTAGATGTAGATTCCGCCCTTGAGCATGTTGCGGTGAAAGTCGCTCACCAGCGACCCGATGTAGCGCGAGGTGTAGGGGCGGTCCGAGGCCGGATCCAGCTCTTGGCAGTACTTGATGTAGCGCTTGACTCCGTCAGGAAAGTGCACGTAGTTGCCCTCGTTGATCGAGTAAATCACGCCGCGTTCGGGCATGCGAATGTTTTCGTGGCTGAGCAAAAAGGTTCCGAGCGAAGGATCAAGCGTAAAACCGTGCACGCCGTGGCCCGTGGTGTAGACCAAAATGGTCGACGAACCGTAGATCACGTAACCCGCTGCGACCTGGGCGCTGCCCGGTTGCAGAAAGTCCTCGAGCTGCACGGGCGTTCCGACGGGCGTGACCCGGCGGTAAATGCTAAAAATGGTTCCGATCGAGACGTTGACGTCGACGTTGCTCGATCCGTCCAAGGGGTCCATGGCCACGATGTACTTGGCGTTGGCATGAATGGGGTCGGTAAAAGCGATGAAGTCTTCGAGCTCTTCAGAGGCTACGCCTGCCACTTCGCCGCGCTGGCGCAAGGCCTTGATGAACACGTCGTTGGCGTACACGTCGAGCTTCATCTGCCGCTCACCCTGCACGTTGTCGGCGTCGGTGGCGCCCAGAATATCGGCGATTCCGGCTTTGTTGATTTCGCGGTTGACGACTTTGGCGGCCAGGCGAATGGCCGAAAGAAGGGCGGTTAGCTCCCCTTTGGCGTAGGGAAACATTTCTTGGTTTTCGACCAAGTACTCGCCCAGCGTAATAGCGCGTGCTGCACTCATAGCGTGGTTATCAAGGGTTGCGGTAAAGATAGCGGAATCGCTGTACTTTCGCCCCGTGGAGGCCCATTCCGTGGAAATTATGATTCGCAAAGCCACTGCGGCCGACGTGCCTGCGGTGCTCGGACTCGTGCGCGTTTTGGCGGAATTTGAACGCGCCCCCCAGGAGGTCACCCTCTCCGAAGCCCAAATGCGCGCCGACCTCGAAGCCGGCCATTTTGAGGCCTGGCTGGCCTGGAACCCCCAGGGAGAGGCCGTCGGACTGGTGCTCTGCCACCGCCGCTACTCGACCTGGAAGGGCCTGACTGCCCACCTCGAAGACCTGGTGGTGCTCGAGTCCTTCCGAGGCCAGGGTCTGGGACGCCGCCTGCTCGAAGTGGCCGTG
>JBIPMA010000070.1:0-6225 GCA_044369335.1 Schleiferiaceae bacterium
GGGCGAATTACCTGGTGGTGCGCGTCCTTCATCGAGAGCGGAATCGACGTGTTGTTGATGTCCTGCGACGTAAGGCCAAAGTGAATGAACTCCACGCGGTCACCCAACCCGAGTGCCTCGAAGCGCTCTTTGAGGAAGTACTCCACGGCCTTGACGTCGTGGTTGATCGTCGATTCAATTTCTTTGATGCGGACGGCATCGGATTCGCTGAATTCCGAATAAATGCGCTCGAGATCAGCGGCTTGACTGGTGCTCAGTGCGGGTAGACCCTTGAGGTTTTGCGCCGAAAGTGCGATGAAGTAGCGAACCTCGACGAGGACGCGGTAGCGGATCAATCCGAATTCAGAGAAGAAGGGGCTGAGCTGGGCAGCGTGCTTCTGGTAGCGGCCGTCGAGCGGCGAGAGCGCGTGCAGTGCGGTATTCATAATGCGTTCCTAAAGCGCAAAGGTACCAAATGCAGGAAGGACCGGAGGAAGTTCGCGGCCGTCCGCAGCAAAAAAACGGTTAGAGACGCCGTTGGTCAGCCATCCCCACGGAGCCCCAAGCGGGAGGTTGTAGCGCATCCACTGGATGCACACCGTGTCGTCGAGGGCGATGTGCGGCGCCTTGCATTCAACAAGCATCCAGGGTTTGCCTTGGTGAAATACGACAGCATCAAAGCGCTTGGGTTGGCCGTGCACGCTCAGTCCACGTTCTACAGCAACCACCTCGGGGGGGTAGTTGGCTTCAAGGATGGCGCAGCGCAAAAAGTGCTGGCGCACATACTCTTCGGGGGTGGCCACAACCCACTTGCGGCGCAGGGCGTCCCAAAGCCGTCCCTGGGCATCAGGAACGAGGTTGGGATTCGGCCAAGATTCGTGCTCCACGTCGCAAAGGTGATGTAGATTTGTCGAATTCATGAAGAAGATCCGCCGACTGCCCTACCGCGATCCATTTGGCTACCCGTTGTGGGCCAAACGCATGGTGATTTTCTGGTTCGGAACCGTGACGTGGTACCGTCTCAACCGAATCCACCGCACGTCGGTGGAGGGAATGGAACACCTCAAGGATTTGCCAGACGAGAACGTGCTTTTTGTGAGCAACCACCAGACCTACTTCATGGATGTGGCATCGATGTTTTTGGCATTCATGCACTTGCGCAACGGCATGCCCAACCGTGTAGACCGCCTGTGGCCTGTGGTGAATCCCCGAATGAACTTGTTTTTCATTGCCGCCAAAGAGACCATGAAGTCGGGACCGCTTCCCCGATTGCTGTCGCTCGCGGGATCGGTTAGCATCAAGCGTACCTGGCGCGAGGCCGGTAAAGAGGTGAGCCGTGGAGTGGATCCACGCGACCTCGAGAACATTCGCAAGGCGATTCAGGTGGGATGGGTTATTACGTTTCCCCAGGGCACGACCAAGCCTTTTGCACCTGGGCGTCGCGGAACCGCGCACATCATTCGCGACTTGAACCCCACGGTGGTTCCGGTGGTGGTGGACGGGTTTCGCCGAGGTTTTGACCGAAAGGGTTTGCGGGTGAAAAAGCGCCGCGTGGACCTCAAGCTGCGCTTCAAGGAGCCCCTTCGGTTTGCACCCGATGCGACGCCGCAGCAAATTTTAGATCAAGTGATGGCGGCCATTGAGCAAGTGCGTCCGCCAGAAACCGCAGTAAATGCGTAATTTTCAGCTATGAAGAATGTGTGGATTGCCCTGCTAGCAGCGGCCTTTGTGGGAGTTTCGTGCGAAGCAACCTTTCAAGAACCGAAGCCGCCCCGCGACGAGCGGAATGTGGTGCTTCGCCACTTTTTTTACTTTAAGAACCAGTTGATTGATACCAATACGACATATGTTCTTGACGGATTTAGTGGCACGCAAGTACGCTTCACCAATATTGAGTTCGCGTTAGGCTACTACCACTTTGAGAATCACTTGAGTGACACCTTGTTTCCGATGAAGGGCGATACTTCCGTCTTCGCGGTCGAGACCGCGTCAAGTACCTTCGGAGGGTTGACGCGTATTTACCAAATTCCTAGCGGAACCTATTCTGGTCGCCATTTCTGGCGAGTAGGGTTGGATAGCACCCAAAACGCCGCCACCTACAGTCCCGAAAGTGGCATGAACCGCTTGAAGCGAACCAACGGCGGATACAATGCGATCACCATCGAAGGATACTGGAAAAGTCCGCTCGATTCGTCACAAACCAGGCCGTATAAGCCGTTTAAGTACGTAGTCAGTTCAGAAGCAATGAATCAGCTAGTTGACCAGCAAATGGCATTTACCGTCAAAAAGGACGACGACATCAACATCAATATTGTAGTGAAGGCGAACTTGCTGCTTGACGGAGCTGATCCTTCAATCGTGGATCAGGTGGATATTGATCCGAACAATCCATTGTTCTTCCCACTTCTGCCCGCGTTTCAGGCAAATTTCTTGCGGGCCTACCAGATACAGCTTTAACATTTTTGGGCATGAACGTGCACTTTATCGCCATTGGCGGAAGCGCAATGCACAGCCTTGCGCTGGCGTTGGCTGGCCGTCCGGGTACCACCGTTACCGGAAGCGACGACGCCATTTTTGAACCAAGCCGAAGCCGACTCGCGGCGGCGGGCCTGCTTCCGGCCGAAGAAGGGTGGTTTCCTGAGCGCATACATCCTGCGCTTGATGCTGTTGTTCTTGGAATGCATGCTCGAAGTGACAATCCTGAACTGCTTAAGGCACAAGAACTTGGGCTACCCGTGTATTCTTACCCCGAATACGTGCAAAAGGCCTGCGAAGGTCAAACCCGGGTGGTGGTAGGCGGATCGCACGGAAAGACCACTACTACATCGATGCTGCTGCACGTGCTCAAGTACTGGGATCGTCTGCCGGACTACTTGGTAGGTGCGCAAGTTCCGGGGCTCAAAGAGTCGGTTCGCCTTCAGGGATCTGACGAATGGGCTGTGTTTGAGGGAGACGAATACTTGGCGTCACCCTTGGATCCGCGTCCTAAATTTCATTTGTACAAGGCCCACGTGGGATTGATTACGGGAATGGCTTGGGACCACGTGAACGTCTTTCCGACCCAGGATTCGTACGCGGACGCCTTTCGAGGTTTTCTCGAATCCATGGAGCCAGGCGGAACACTGCTCTACTTTGAAGAAGACGCCGAATTGGCCGCGCTGGTTGCCGCAGATGCGTCGCCCATTCGCAAGATTCCGTACCGCACCCCAGAACACCGACACGACGGAACCCAGTGGTACTGGATCACGCCGATGGGTGAATTGCCCATGAGTGTGATGGGCAGGCATAATTTGGCGAATGCTGAGGGCGCACGCTGGTTGGCTCAAGAAATGGGTATTCAAGAGGCCGATTTTTACGAGGCCATTGCTTCGTTTCAAGGTGCACAGCGCCGCCTCGAACCACTCGCTGATTCGTCACGCCGGGCTGTGTACCTCGACTTTGCCCATGCGCCGTCGAAGGTGGCAGCCACCACCGCGGCATTTAGCGAAAGCTTTGGTAGCCGCCCGGTTTGGGGACTACTGGAGCTGCACACGTTCAGCAGCTTGAATCCCGAGTTTTTACCGGGCTATGCAGGGTCGCTCAATGGACTTGATCGCGCGATGGTGCTGTTTGATCCGGCGGCTGTGGCGCATAAAAAACTCCCGCCCCTTTCGCCCGATGCAGTACGTGCGGCGTTTGGACCGGGTGTGGAAGTGTTTACGAGCTCTGATGAACTTCGCGAAACCTTAGAGCGCGAGGCTCCAGAGCAGCTCAATCTGCTCATTATGAGTTCCGGAAACTTAGGTGGTTGGGATGTGCGCAGTTGGGCGCCCCAATTCGTTTAGGTCGATTTACTCGGCGTCGCCGTCGAGCAGCTGGCGCTGCATGTCTTCCATGCCGAAGTAATCTTCGGCTTCAAGCACACTCGGAACCACCGCTAAATCCTCATCAAACAAGTGCATGAGGGATTCGCGCACGATGAGGATGCACGAAAACATCTCGTCCATGCGCTCCGCTTGAAGGTCTTGAAGGTCCTCAATTCCGTCAAACTCCTCTGCCGCCAGCAAATTGACCAGCATGTGGTCGTCAGGGTGCTTGGCTACTAAAGCTTTGAATTCTTTGGTTCCCTCGGGACCAAAGGTATCTGACCCCCAACGGAGGTGAATATAGTTGGGCTTGCGTTCGAGCTTAAACGACATCAGTAGTGGTTGATTGAGCAGCGAGAAGGTACAACACGGCCATGCGAACTGCAACGCCATTTTCAACCTGATTTAGGATCGCAGCATGCGGGGAATCAGCGACTTCTGAGGTGAGCTCTACTCCGCGGTTAATGGGTCCTGGGTGCATAATTAGCGGAACCTTTTCGAGCCGCTTCAAGCGGTCCATGGTGATGCCGTAGCGGTTGTGGTACTCGCGGATGGACGGAAAAAACGCTCGGTCCATGCGCTCGTGCTGCACACGAAGTACGTTGGCCACGTCAGCCCATGCCAGGGCGTCGTCGACGTGGGGGATCACTTCGACTCCGAGCTCGTGAATCGCCCGAGGAATCAACGTAGACGGACCGCTAACCGCGACGTTAGCCCCCAATTTTTGCAGCCCAAAGATGTTGCTGAGTGCAACCCGAGAGTGCAAGATGTCGCCCACAATCACGATGTTCTTGCCTTCGAGGCTTCCGATCCGCTCTTGCATGGTGAACGCATCCAGCAGAGCCTGGGTGGGGTGTTCGTGGGTTCCATCACCGGCGTTGACGATGTGCGCAGGCACGCGGTCCGCCAAAAACTGCGGAACTCCTGCGTCAGCGTGGCGGATGACCACCACATCAACCTTCATTGCAAGGATGTTGTTGACGGTGTCGGTTAAGGTTTCGCCCTTTTTTACTGAAGAATTTGAGGCGGCGAAATTCACCACATCAGCAGATAAGCGCTTTTCGGCCAATTCAAAACTCAAGCGGGTCCGCGTCGAATTTTCAAAAAACAGGTTGGCGATGGTGATGTCGCGCAGCGAAGGCACGCGCTTGATGGGACGGTTAATTATCTCTTTAAAGTGGCCTGCCCAGTGCAAAATCAAGTGGAGGTCGTCGGCGGGTACGTGCTGAAGACCAAGGAGGTGGCGAGATTGCAGCTTAGTGTTGCGGGGCATGTTCGGGGGATTCGAGCAAGACAGATTCGAGTTGGTCGCCGTTCCAGTTCAAGCGGACGCGTTCGTGGTTTAGGGCATCGACTCGGCGGCCAGAATAGTCGGGCTGGATGGGAAGTTCGCGCGAAAAGCGACGGTCGACGAGTACGCAGAGTTCGACGCGTTCCGGACGGCCAAAGTCACCTAGGGCATCGAGCGCAGCGCGCACCGAACGACCAGTGTAGAGGACGTCGTCAATCAATACCACCCGCTTTCCTTCAATGAGCACGTCCATTTCGGTGGGACTGGCTACCAGGGGCTCGTCGCGCCGGCGAAAGTCATCCCGGTGAAAGGTGATGTCAAGCAAACCGTGTTCAATGGGCCCCGAGCCAAATTCTGATTCCAGTTGGTGCACCAGCGCCTTCAAAAGTTTGCTGCCGCGAGGTTGAAGGCCCACAAGTACTGTGCGGTTCCACGGCACGTGAACTTCATTGAGCTGGTGGCACAGTCGGCTAAGGGTGACCGCGCAGTCGCGCTGATTCAGGAGCGTCTTTTGTGCCATTTCAACGTCAAAATTAGGGCTTTTTTGCATCCCGACTGCGGCCGACCTTTGGCAGAATGGACTTTTCACGGATTGACTGGCGAATTTTGGGCTGTAGCGCGGCGATTCCCGCTCCGGGGCAGTACCCTTCTGCTCAGTCAATTCGGGTGGGCGGAACCCTCATGCTCATCGATTGCGGGGAGGGTACCCAAATTCGAATACGCGAGGTAGGCCTTCGGGGAGCCACGTTTGACGTAATCCTTATCAGCCACTTGCACGGGGACCACGTGTTTGGTTTGCCGGGTTTGATGTCGTCGTGGACGCTTCAAGGGCGCACGAAGCCATTAGTGGTGGTTGGTCCATCTGGACTCGAGATGTTTTTGCGTGGAGTCAATTCCAGCACCCAAGGGAATTGGTCCTACCCCGTCGAATTTCGGGTTGCTGAACCGGGCGTCGTCTACCAAAACGATGACGTTGTCGTGCGCGCCCAAGCGCTGAAGCACCGGATCGAAACCTGGGGCTACCGCATCGACGAAATCGTGGCTCCGCGAAAGGTGTGCTACGAACGGGCGGTTGCTGCCGGATTAGAGCACGCAGACTTTCGTTCGCTT
>JBIPMA010000001.1:0-19746 GCA_044369335.1 Schleiferiaceae bacterium
CATCGACGCCGGCGCGCATTCCGTCGCGGGCGGCTACATCAAACTTGATATCTTTTGCACTCATGGTTTCTTCGGATTAGATAATTGCTAAAATGTCGGACTCACGCATGATGAGGTAGTCCGTGCCTTCGTACTTAATTTCGGAACCGGCGTACTTCGCGTACAGCACCGTATCCCCAACTTTGACGGTCATCGGCTCATCCTTTTTGCCGTTGCCCACCGCGCGAACGATTCCGCGCTGTGGCTTCTCTTGTGCGGTGTCGGGGATGATGATGCCCGAAGCCGTCTTGGTCTCAGCCGCTGCGGGCTCAACAATCACCCGGTCAGCCAGCGGACGAATGGTCAAATCAGCCATAGTGTCTATTCTAGTTTGGTTATTCGTGTTAGTGAACCCCTCTTCGAGGTTCACACCTCACGTTGCACAGGTCGTGCCAAGGGTCCAAAAGCACAAAGGGCGCGACATTATGTCAGCGCCCTTGCGAAATTTTGTCAGAAGTGGAATTATTCCGCAGACTCAGGAAGGTCTGTGGCCGCGGGCTGCGCAGGTGTCTGAACTGGCGCTTGCGGCGCGTCGTCCAAGACCTCTTCCATCGCAGATTCTGGAGCCGAAGTCGAAGCCGCGCCCGGATTCAGCATGTTGACCAACAGTACCAAGGCAAAAAGTGCAATGGCAAGTGCCCACGTTGCGCGCTCTAAAAAGTCCGCGGTACGCTTGACGCCACCCATCATTGAGGTTGCGCCACCGCCAAAGCTCGCGCCCATGCCCGAACTTTTAGGGCTTTGAACGAGCACCACCAGCATAAGTAGGATGCTAACAACGGCGATAAGAATCATAAACAACGAAGTCATAGTCTTCTAATTTATTTGGTTTTAAGCGCTTCAATGCGGGCGGCAAATATCGAACTTTTCTCGGGAACTCGGAGCTTTAAAATTTCGTACGCCTGAATTGCCTTGGCGACGTGCCCTTGTTCGGCGTACATGCGAGCCAATGTCTCTGTCACAAGGCCGGTCACGTTAGCGTCCGGTTCGGTCCGCACTTCGGGTGCCGGAGCGTTCTTGGCGAGCGGACTAATTTTGGGATTTACCGACAAAAACTGGTCAATCAATTCTGCCCCCTTGGGTGCCGACTTCGCACTTTCGAGGCTGGCCACGAACTGCGCAAATGCACTCAAATTTTGGCTTGGAGTACTTGATTGACTCGATGAACTACGTTCGACGCTTGGTTCTTCTGCTTCAGACGAATCTCGTGCTAAATCCTCATTTGAATCATACAGTGGCGTATTTGGAGCAGGACTTTGAGCAGATGATTCTGGTAAATCGTCAGCGGGCGTGACCTCGATTTCTACAGGAGTCAACTGGGTCAAATCTTCATCCAAGACAGCGGTACTCGAGCTAAATGCTGCTTCTAATGGCTTTTCCTCATGAACTGCATCCGTTTGAACTGCCGTCAAAGTAGTGTTCGAGGTTGCTTCTACCGGCTCAACTTCGGAATGAAGCTCATTCTTTGGCTCAATCCTCTCTTCTTCCGTAGCAGCCTGTACATCAACAGTGCTCCGCGAAGCAAATCCAGCCTCAGCCAATTTAGCCTGAGCAGACCGAGACCGTTCAATTTGTTTTCGAACGATCGGCGGTAGGTCGTCAAGGTTAATTCCGGCTTGGGAAGCCGCCGTTAAAGCTGTTTTTTCTGTCGGCGGTGCGATCGTGCTAGCTTCAACTTCCTCACTCAATTTTGCATTAACAGACGCCACTTGCGTTTCTGATAATGAAGGCTCTTCTGCGGGTTCAGAATGTGTTAATTCTACCTCTTTAGCGTCGCGATCATGAACACCTTCAGCGTCTTGAGTAGAAGGTTCAGAATATTCTAAAGCATGAATTTGATCCACAGCGCTTTCTGGCTCGCTATATTTTGCTTGAGTCGTTGAAATGCTCTTTTCTTCGGCTTCATCGACCTGATTTGATTCTCTGGGCACCTTAAGGGAATCCGCTAATTGTTTGCGGACTTCGCGAGACTATAGAATCTTTTCTTGAATATGCTTCGGAAGCAGTTCGATTGCAGTTGGCCTGACTTGATCGTCCTTTTTTTCTTCTACTTCAATTGGCTGTTGATCCAGTACTTCGGGTTCTAGACTTACAGATTCAAATTCATTAGGAGTTCCTGTAAGGACAACATTCTCTTCCTCTTCGATGGCCTCAATCAATTCAACGTGAGGCTCATCTACTTCAATGTGGGCAGGCTCAGCCCTCAATATAGGCCCAACATCATTTTGCGCTTGTTCCACGGGCATTAGCGGTGTTTCGACCCAATTCATCAATGCCTGACGGTTTGGTGAAATTGCCGCTGTACGACCTAAAATCTTGGGAAACTCAGGTAAATTTAACTTCTGAACCAACCGCAGATACAACCACCAAATTGGGACTGCCGCAGGTAGTTCTTGAGCTAATTCTTCAATCCATTCAAGGTCTGACTCATCCATCAAGTCAGGATTGCTCCAAAACCTCTCTAGTTTTTCAGCGTCAGATTTTACCATTGCACTAAAGCTCGGTTAAAAATCTTGTCGCTCAACTCGCTGACCATTTCTTCGACGAGGGCGTCCTCGACGCTGCGCAGGTCAGTAGATACAGGAAAGTTCCGAAATGCAGAAAAACGTTGGGTAAATGACTTTTTGCCGTCGAGGGTGTTGACAAATTCGACCTCGACACTCATGCTTAGGCGGCTTTGCGCCACCTGGTCGTTGGCGGCGGGGGCTTCAGAGCGGACGCTGTACTCTACGATGGCTCCGCCAAACTGGAGGTCGCCGTCGCGGCCTACTAGCGACAGGGGTGTTTGGCGCACCATCACCGACTGCAGCTCGGTAGTGAAGCGCTGGGCGAGCATCGGATTTACGAGGTCCGAAGTATTACCAAAGGCCGATACGCTCAGTGTTTTGGCGTTGCCCACGTCACCCCCAGTAAACGAGTACCCGCCCTTGCACGACGCAGTGACCAAGATGATGAAGGCAAGCAAGAGGTTCCGCATCAGTCGAGGCCGAATTGCTTGATTTTGCGGTAGAGCGTGCGCTCGCTAATACCGAGCTCTGCGGCAGCGTTTTTGCGGCGGCCCTTGTGGCGCTCGAGCACGCGGCGAATGGTGTCTAGTTCGAGGTCCTGAAGCGACATGCGCTCGTCGGGTTCTACAGCCGAGTCGACGTCAAGGGTCTCTTCGTCGTCGTCCTGCGGCAAATCCATGTAGCGCGGAACCTCGGGTGCAGGCGCCGGTTCGCCGTGGCGAAGCACCGGGAGCGATGTCTCTGTAGGCTGCGCTTGTTGCGCTTGAAAGCTACCGCCCGCGATTCCGGCCACGACCTGCTTGAGGTTGTTCAGGTCGTTGCGCATGTCAAACAATACCTTGTACAGGATTTCGCGCTCGGTCTGAAACTCGGACTGCGAAAGGGCGTCGTCACGGCGAGCCGGCATGCTGCGGCGGTCAATTTCAGGGATGTACTGGCGAAGGACCTCGGCGTTGATTTCGCGGTCGCTCTCGACTACGCACAACTGCTCGACGAGGTTCCGCAGCTGGCGAATGTTTCCAGGCCAGCGGTAGGTTTCGAGGACGCGTACAGCCTCGTCCGAAAGGCGGACGGCCGGAACGCGGTACTTCTGTGAAAAGTCCTGCGCAAACTTGCGAAAGAGCAGGTGGATATCGCCCTTGCGCTCGCGCAGCGGCGGAAGCGAAATTTCGACCGTATTGAGGCGGTAGTAGAGATCCTCGCGAAACTGGCCCTTATCGATTTTTTCGAGCATGTCAACGTTCGTGGCGCCCACCACCCGTACGTTGACCTTTTGGGCCTTCGATGAGCCAACCTTAATAAATTCACCCGTCTCAAGGACGCGAAGCAAACGGACTTGCGTGCCCAAAGGCAGCTCACCGACTTCGTCGAGAAAAATAGTTCCGCCGTCAGCCTCTTCAAAGTAGCCCTTGCGTGCACCTGCGGCCCCAGTAAAGGCGCCTTTCTCGTGGCCAAAGAGCTCTGAGTCAATGGTGCCCTCAGGGATGGCTCCACAGTTCACCGCCACCAGCGGAGCATGCTTGCGGTGCGAAAGGTGGTGAATAATCTTGGGAATGTTCTCTTTACCCACCCCACTCTCGCCGGTCACTAGCACCGAAATGTCGGTCGCCGCCACCTGAACCGCCTTAAATACCGCGCGGTCGAGCGCCGACTGGGTCCCGATAATGCCAAAACGCTGCTTTACCTCCTGAACCGTCATTCGACTACAAATTCGAGTTTGAGGGGCTTGCCCGTGCTGATGGGGTTGCCCGTGAGTTTGTTAACCACCTGGGCCGAGGTTGCCTCGACCACAACTTTGTGTGCGGTCGGAACCGGTTTCTTAAACTTCAAGTCCAACGTTCGCCCGGTCCAAAGGGAATTCCACACTTCTGCTCCCTTGGCATCGTAGACGCGCACCGTGAATCCCAATGTGAGGTTTTCGATGCACTGCCCTTCTTTGGCGACACAGAGGCGAAGGATTCCCGACTGCTTGATGGCTTCGGCGCGCAATCCAAGTTCGAGGGTCAAATCCTGCACCGTCCCGTCGGGCAGGCGTGTTTGGGCTCCGGCCGCGAGGGCCAGTACGAGAAGGAGCGTAGTTGCAAATATTTTCATCGGCGTGGAGGGCGTGCGTATCCGACCGCTTTACCCAGCAAGGTAGCGGCGGTACTGCGTTCGATCGTGACGTTGACCCATTCCCCGGCACGGTAGTCTTCGCGCGGAAACACCACCACCGTGTTCTGCGTCGTGCGGCCAAACAAATCCTCTTCGCTGCGCTTCGAACGGCCTTCGACCAGAACCTCTACGGTTTGGCCCACGTACGCCGCATTGCGCTCTGCGCTGTGTTGCTGCTGCAGCGCGATGATTTCGTTCAATCGTCGCTTTTTAACGTCGAGCGGAACATTGTCCTCCATCTTGCGGGCCGCAAACGTGTTGGGGCGCTCTGAGTAGGCGAACATGTAGCCGAAGTCGTACTTCACGTACTCCATCAGGCTCAGCGTGTCCTGGTGGTCTTCTTCGGTTTCACCGGGGAAGCCCGCAATCATGTCCTGACTGAGCCCACAGCCCGGAATAATCCGGCGAATGCGGTCAATCAGCGCGAAGTACTCTTCGCGGTTGTGGCCGCGGTTCATCTCTTTGAGAATCCGCGAGGATCCGCTCTGCACCGGCAGGTGGATGTACTTGCAAATGTTGGAGTGCGCCGCAATCGCGTGCAGCACCTCGTCCTTCATATCCTGCGGATTGCTGGTCGAGAAGCGAATGCGCATATCGGGCACCGCCTTGGCTACAAGGTGCAAAAGGTCGGCGAAGTGAACCGCAGTAGCCTGCGCCATCGGACTTGCCTTGCTAAAGTCCTTTTTGAGTCCGCCCCCGTACCACAGGTACGAATCGACGTTCTGACCGAGGAGCGTAACCTCTTGGTAGCCCTCGTTCCAAAGCTGCGCTACCTCTTCGACGATGGTCTGCGGATCGCGGCTCCGTTCGCGTCCTCGGGTAAACGGAACCACACAGAACGTGCACATGTTGTCGCAGCCGCGGGTAATGCTCACAAAGGCGGTGATTCCGTTTCCGCCAAGGCGCACCGGCTCGATGTCGTGGTACGTCTCTTCTTTACTTAAAATGACGTTGACGGCCTTGCGTCCGCCATCAAGCTCCTCGAGCAGGTTGGGCAGGTCGCGGTAGGCGTCGGGGCCCACCACCAGGTCGACGAGCTTTTCTTCGTCAAAAAACTTTTCGCGGACGCGCTCAGCCATGCAGCCCAAAACGCCAATTTTGAGTTCGGGATTTTTGGCTTTTAGCGTATTGAACTGGTCCAGGCGGTTGCGCACCGTCTGCTCGGCCTTCTCGCGAATCGAGCAGGTGTTGAGCAGCACCAAGTCAGCCTCCTCGAGGTTGTTTGTGGTCTCGTAGCCGTCTTTCTGAAGGATGGACGCGACAATCTCGCTGTCCGAAAAATTCATCTGGCACCCGTAGGACTCGAGGTAGAGCTTTTTACCCTGACCCAGGCCTTCGCGGATCATGACTTCACCTTGGCGCTCTTCGCCGAGCGGGGTACGTTCGAGTTCAGAAATTTTGGACATGCCGCAAAAATACGGACTACGTCCGAGCTAACGCGACAAAATGTCAGCCCCAATTTTTAAATGCTTAGCCGAAATTCCGAACGTTACTTTGTACGCGTAAAACTCTGCTCATGTCCCAAAATCTCGTCATCGTCGAATCGCCCGCCAAAGCGAAGACCATTGAAAAATACCTCGGTAGCGCCTTCACCGTGCGTTCCAGCTTTGGGCACATTCGCGACTTGCCAGAGCGCGGAATCGGGATCGACGTCGCCAAAGGCTTCGAACCCGAATACGTGGTGAGCGACGACAAAAAGGATGTGGTCGCCCAACTTCGCAAGCTTGCTAAGACTGCAGAGACTGTCTGGCTCGCGAGTGATGAGGACCGCGAGGGGGAAGCTATTTCGTGGCACTTGGCCGAGGCGCTGGACCTCGACATGAGCAAGACCAAGCGCATCGTCTTTCACGAAATCACCAAAACGGCCATTTTGAAGGCCGTGGACAACCCGCGCCACATCGACATGAACTTGGTGAATGCCCAGCAGGCACGCCGGGTGCTCGACCGCCTCGTGGGCTTTGAGCTTTCGCCAGTCCTATGGAAGAAGGTACGCACCGGACTCAGCGCCGGCCGGGTGCAGTCCGTAGCCGTGCGCATGATCGTCGAGCGCGAGCGGGCCATTGAGCAGTTTGTTTCAGACATCGACTTTCGCATGGAGGGCCGCTTTGCGGCTCCGAACGGAGCTGGATTCAGTGCCGAGTACCACGGATCCTTGGGCGATCAAGCCGCGGTGAATGCGCTTGCTTCCGCGTTAAATCAGGGCGGATTCACCGTCGCTAGCCTCGAGCAAAAAACGGCGCCGCGCAAGCCGGCGGCTCCGTTTACCACCTCAACGCTTCAGCAGGAGGCCTCGCGCAAACTCGGAATGGCCGTGAGCCGCACCATGAGCCTGGCGCAAAAGCTCTACGAAAACGGACACATTACCTACATGCGTACCGATTCCGTGAACCTTTCGGACGAAGCCGTAAACGGGGCACGCAGCGCCATCACCGAGATGTACGGTGCCAACTTTGCCCAAACCCGACGCTACACTACCAAGAGCGCCGGAGCCCAAGAGGCGCACGAGGCCATTCGCCCGACCAACATGATGGTGAAGTCCGCTGGTGGCGATGCCGCTGAGAAAAAACTCTATGAACTCATTTGGAAGCGCACTCTTGCCAGCCAAATGGCCGACGCCCAAATCGACCGCACGGTGGCGCACTTGAGCAATTCCGCGGCTGAGTTCATCGCCCGCGGCGAAATGATTGCCTTTGAGGGATTCCTCAAGGTGTACCGCGAAGGTGTGGACGAAGAAGAGGACGAGGCCGGAATGCTTCCGCCGCTCAAGCAGGGCGACACGGTGGAACTACGCAGCGCCACGGCCACGCAACGCTTCACACGACCCCCGGGACGCTTCACTGAAGCCACCTTGGTCAAGGCCCTAGAAGAAGAGGGTATTGGCCGCCCGTCGACCTACGCTCCAACTATTTCAACCATCCAGAAGCGCGGCTACGTCGCCAAAGGCGTGCGCGAAGGTGAAGTCCGCCACGTGGCATTTGCCGAATGGACGGGCGGAAGCCAGTGGAACTGGGCACAGCGTGAAGAAAAATTCGGTTCCGACAAGGGCCGCCTCGTGCCTACCGACATCGGCAACCTTGTGACCGACTACCTCGTCGCCCACTTTGGTGGGGTAATGGACTATTCGTTCACCGCAAAGATGGAAGCCCAATTTGACGAAGTGGCCGAGGGTCGCGCTGAGTGGCAGACCATTTTGGGAGATTTCTACTCCAAATTCCACCCGCTGGTCACGCAGTCTGAGGAGAGTGAACGCGTTCGTTCGGTGCGCGTACTCGGAATTCATCCCGAAAGCGGACGCCAAGTTTCGGCACGACTCGCTCGATTTGGCCCTGTGGTCATGCTCGGCGGAGGCGACGGAGACGAGGCGGATGCCAAGTTCGTTGGAATCCCCGAACCCTACACGCTGGACAAAATCACGCTTCCAGAGGCACTTGAGCTACTGCGCCTACCGCGGGTTGTCGGCACGTACGAGGGCAAGCCGCTCCGCGCCAACTTTGGGCGGTTTGGACCCTACGTGCAGTGGGACAAGACCTTTGCCAGCATTACGGCTCCCATGACCCCATTGAGCGTCACCGAGGCCGAAGCCATCGAGTTGGTTCAGGCTAAGATCGCCTCAGCCGCTGCCGCCGTTATGAAGATCTTCTCTACGCCCGAAGGCGAAGTTGAGCTCCGCAAGGGCCGATTTGGCCCCTATTTGAAGTGGGGTAAAGAAAATGTAAAAATTCCTCGCGGCACAGAGCCCGAATCCCTGACCGCCGAAGACGTGCTCGAACTTATCTCAAAGCACCAACCGAGTACTGGAGCCAAAGGCCGCGGCAAAACTGCAGCGAAATCCGCGAGTAAAACTGCGAGCAAAACCGCGAGCAAAGCCAAGGGGCGCACTTCAAGTACACGATCTAAAAAGTAAGCAATGGGGACTGAATGGCTTGAACCCGTTCCGCTGGACTTTAGCCAGCAGTGGCCCTCAGAGACGCTGGGTGCTAGCATTGAACTCAACCGAAATGAACTTCCGGACCTAAGAGGTGCCCGAATCGCGCTCATCGGCGTCCCTGAGCAGCGCGCCGCAGCCCACGATGTGGCCGACAGCGTGCGACGCGCCCTCTACCCACTGTACTGGGGACCATGGGACCTTCGCGTGGTAGACCTCGGAAACCTCAGGCCCGGTCGGGACCGAGTGGACACTTTGGTCGCCGTAGAGGAGCTCGCGGTAGAAGTCCTTAAGTACGGATGTGTCCCCGTCTTCATGGGGGCTGGATCTGATTGGCCGTTGGGTGTATACCGTGCTTATGGAAAATTGGAGCAAACAATTAATGCGTGCCTGATCAACTCGCGCATACCGCTCGGAGACGACCACAGCCTGCCCGACCGCAGCAACCTGCTCGCCCACCTGCTTACCCACAAGCCATTTCACCTCTTTCATGTAAGCCACTTGGCACACCAGAGCTACTTTGTTCCACAGTCGGTGCTAGATCTCGCTGAGAAGATGCACCTCGAGGTGCACCGCGTCGGAGAAATGCAGCCCATTCATCGTGCGGAGCCGTGGCTGCGTGACGCCGACATGGCCATCGTTCACAATGGAGCCGTGCGCGCCGCAGACGCCCCGGCCCAGCACGAAGCCAATCCCAACGGTCTGAGCGGTGAATCATTCTGTGCCCTACTCCGCTTTGCGGGCTTTAGCGATAAGCTGAGCAGCCTTTGCCTCACCGACTTTGTAGGATCTCGAGACCTTGACGGCCAAAACGCACATCTATGGGCACAAGGCCTTTGGTACTTTATCGATGGTGTGGCAGGCCGCGTGGCTGACTTCCCGCTGCGCCCAAAAAGTGAGAACCTCAAGTTCACCGTGCTGCTGCCCGACGAACAAGGCGAGATGGTTTTTTATAGGTCTCCGCTCAGTATGCGTTGGTGGATTGAAGTACCGAACAATCCATCTGAAAATGCTCGGCACCAGCTGGTTCCGTGTTCGCACGAAGACTACGAACAGGCACAAAGCGGAAGCGTTCCGAACGTATGGTGGCGCATTGTTCGGCGCGGATTGTAACGTGCAAACTAAATATTTGCTACTTTTAGCGCTGATTCGCAAGACCCTGACCCACCGAATGTACCGTATGAAATCCCTTATTGCAAGTGCTTTGGTGCTGATATCCAGCGCGCTATGGGCGCAGCAGGACGTTCAGTTCACGCAGTACTACCACAACCGACTTGGCTTCAATCCAGGCGTTGCAGGTACGGGTGATGGCATTTGCATTAATTTAGGTCAGCGCCTTCAGTGGGTTGGTTTTGACGGAGCCCCCACCACTCAGAACCTCAATGCATCCATTCCGGTGGATCTTTTGCACGGAGGCCTCATGGTCAATGTCGTCAATGACCGCATCGGATTTTTTGAAGATATTTCTGCCGCCGTGGGCTATGCCTACCAACTTGAATTGGGAAGCGGAACCCTCGGTCTAGGTCTCGCCGTTGACTTCAAAAACAAAAACGTTCGCCAAGCGACCTGGATTTTTCCAGACAACCCCTCAGATCCCGCGGTGATGAATTCGGGTGCGACATCCTTCACTCCCGAACTCAACTTTGGAGCCTACTACACCAACGACCGTTGGTTCGCGGGGCTTTCGTCAAGCCGATTGCTCCAGAGTGCAGCAAGTTTTGGAACCAGTGCTCGGTTTCAAAGTAAAATGCACTACTTCCTCACCGGCGGAGCCACATTTGACCTTCCCACCTCTACCCCAATTCAAATCACACCAAGCGTCTTACTGAAATCGGATTTGAATTCAAACATCACCATGGACCTCAACGCGAATGCGTTGATCATGGAGAAAATTTACGCAGGCCTAGGTTGGCGGAATCAAGATGCACTCAGCCTGATGCTAGGTTACCAGATCATGCCATCGCTTCGCGCTGCATATTCGTACGACTTGACCACATCGAGCTTAAGTGCTTATTCTTCAGGCTCTCATGAACTTTTTCTCACCTATTGCTTTACCATAGAAATCCCTCCTCGAGTGAATGGAAGCTATCGTAACCCAAGATTTTTGTAATATCGCGCCCTCAACGACGTTAATTCATTGCCATGATGCACGTAAAAATGTTTAACCCCTTATCGCTTGCAGCTTTGGCCGCGGTGGTACTTGCCTCTTGTTCTGGGGGTGACCACGGGGAATTAGTAGGCGTTCAAGACCGCCCCGACTTCTATCCTTCAGACCCTTACGGAATGGTGTACATTCCTCAAGGTCACTTTGCCATGGGCAATTCAGACGTAGATGTTCCGGCAACTTTGACCGCATCAACCAAGTCGGTGTCTGTTTCTGCCTTTTACATGGATGAAACCGAAATCACCAACAACGAATACCGACAGTTTGTGCACTGGGTTCGCGACTCTATTCTTCGCTATCGCCTCGCTGAAGGCATGGTTGAAGACTACGAGTACATCAACTACGCAGATATGAACAACCCGACCTACTTCGAAGAGTACGTTGGATTGAACTACCCGGACAGCATGCAAACATACCTCGATTGGTCACGACGTCTGGTTTGGGATCACACTCGTTACCCTTCAGAAGAGTACACCGAAATTATCGAGTCGATGTACCTTTCTCCAGAAGAGCGATTTTTGGGAGGGCGCAGCATTGATTCTCGTCAACTTAACTACGTACACTTTTGGGTAGATAAGCAAAAAGCTGCCTCTAAAGAAAACCGTTGGCAGCAAGATGTCCGTGATGCTGACGGCGACGGACGTACCTTCTCTTACCGCGATTACATTAAAAACGGCAAGAAAGTTTCGGATCGCTCGAGCTTCTTTGTAAGTGAAATCGTGAACGTATATCCCGACACCTTGGCATGGATTTCTGACTTCACGTACTCGTTCAATGAGCACCTTCATGACAACTACTTCTGGCACCCCGCCTATGACGAATATCCCGTGGTTGGAGTCAGTTGGAAGCAAGCTACCGCATTCGCCAACTGGAGGACGCACTACCGCAACTCGTACTTGAAGCAAAACAATGATTTCATTGAGAATGAATTCCGTCTACCCACGGAGTCAGAGTGGGAATACGCCGCGCGCGGTGGCTTTGAGCTCACAACCTATCCATGGGGCGGTCCATACACCACCAACAGCAAAGGCTGTTTCTTGGCCAACTTTAAGCCTGGACGCGGTAACCTTGTGGCTGACGGTGGATTCCACCCAGTGCGTGTGCACAGCTACGAGCCAAATGGCTACGGTCTCTACGACATGGCCGGTAACGTAGCCGAATGGACGAGCACCGCATGGGATGAAGCTTCGTACTTCTTTGTAGCTGACCTCAATCCCGATTTCAAGTACAATGCTGCTGAATCAGATCCTGTTACCTTGAAGCGGAAAGTGATTCGCGGTGGATCGTGGAAAGACGTGGCCATTTTCATGCAAAACGGCATGCGAGACTACGAATACCAGGATACAGCCAAATCGTACATCGGATTCCGCACGGTACAAAGCTTCCTTGGCCGCGACCGCAACGATTTTTAACAAACACGATAATATTTCTAATCTCTTAACCTCAACATTTCTTCACCATGGCTTTAATTGATGTAAACGGTAAGCGCTTTAAGAACTTCATGACCAAGCTTTACGGCTTGGGCGCTGCCGTGGTTATCATGGGTGCGCTTTTTAAGATTATCCACCTTAAGGGAGCAGATCTAATGCTCATCGTCGGTTTGACCACAGAGGCTGTAATCTTTGCAATCTCTGCGTTTGAAGCACAGCCCAAAGAGTACGATTGGACATTGGCATACCCCGAATTGGAGAACGAGCCTGCAAAAGAAAAGAAAGTTCGTCGGTCAGGTGGTGGAACTGTTACACAAGAACTTGACCGTATGCTCGAAGAGGCCAAGATTGGTCCGGACTTGCTCGATAGCCTATCTAATGGTATGCGCAAATTGAGCGAAACAGCAGCCTCTCTCAATACGGCTACGGACGCCGCAGGTGCAACTGCGGCATACAGCGAACAGTTAGGTGCTGCGGCCAAGAATATGGAAGCCCTCAATGCCCTCTATGCCGTGCAGCTTGAGAGTTCAGCGAGCCAGATGGAAGTTCAAAGTGCTGTACTTGAAAAGCTCGGAGCTTCAGCTCAAGGTGCAGAATCACTTACTATCGAAGTTGCGAAGCTTAGCCAAAATTTGGCCCAATTGAATTCTGTCTACGGCAACATGCTTACCGCGATGAGCGTTCGCGCCTAATGAGAACTACAATTCGCATACAACTCTTGTAATCTAGATACGAACTAAATAATGGCATCAGGCAATATCTCCCCGCGGCAAAAGATGATCAACATGATGTACCTCGTGTTGACCGCTATGCTTGCTTTGAACGTTTCAAAGGACATCCTGCGGGTGCTCGCCAAACTTGACCTTGGTATGAATGCTACCGTTTCTACGGTAGAGCGCGGAACAGCTACGCTGTACGAAGCCATTCAAGCTCAGGTCTCTGAAAATCCCCGTGCCGTGCCCATCAATGAGCGCGCTAAACAAGTCAAATCTGAATCCGATGCAATTTTTGCTCTTTTGGCTTCGACTAAAGAGGAAATGATCACGTTGACTGGCGGACTTGACGAAGAGGGTCGCTACAAAGGGGCTGACAACCGTGACATTCCAGAGAACTACTTACTGAACGACAAGAGCATTGGTGGCCAAGGTAAAGCCAAGGAAATTAAAGAGAAGCTTACCGCATTTCGCGCGTTTCTCGAAGGCCAATCAGACGGCGATGCGACCATGAAGCGCATCATCGACGAAACATTCACTTTTGAGGATGAAGTCGTTGAAGGCAAAAAGATGTCGTGGGAGCGTGCTACGTTTGCCGAGCTACCGCTCGCGGGTGTCGTTCCGTTCTTGACTGACTTGCAGTCACGCGTTCGCCGCATGGAGGCCAAGACGATAGAACACCTTTACGGCCAAATCGACGCAAACACCCTTAAGTTTGATAACGTTCGCGCAGTAGTGATGCCGCGCAGTACCTACGTTACTCAAGGTGACTACCTAGAGGCCGACGTCTTCTTGGCGGCCTACGACAAGGGCCGCAACCCTGAGTTCCTCGGTGTTACTCCTCAGTCTATTGAAGAAGGTGTTGGTAAAATTCGCATCCAAGGTTCAGGTAATGGGTCTAAAACGCTGAAAGGCAGTATGCGGGTCCCTGGAGGCGACAAGGATTACCCTTTTGAACTAACGTACACTGTAGCACCACCAAGTGTCGTTATCGCTGCCACCAAAATGAACGTACTCTACCGTAACGTAGATAACCCCATCGAAGTATCTGTTCCAGGTGTCGCTCCTGAAAACCTTATGGTTTCTGGTCCAGGTATTTCAGGTAAAGCCGGCAATTATATAGCCAACGTAACGAAAGTGGAGGGCAAGGAAGTCACCATCACGGTAAATGTCAAGGAGGCCGACGGAAAGACCCGTAAAGCCGGTTCAAAGGTGTACCGTATCAAGGGACTTCCTCAAGCCGTCGGTATGATCTACAAAAAGAAAGATGGTTTGATTTCGTCAAGCTTACTTTCAAAAGGAGTCATCGAAGCTGAATATCAAGACTTCCCATTTGACCTTCCATTAACGGTTACTGGGTTCGACATCAAGTTTGAAGGAAAGCCCGCTGTCGAAGTGAAGGGAAATAAAATCCCGAACGACATGCGTGATCAAATCACACGTTTGAAACCAGGATCTTCAGTAACCATTCGTAAGATCAGAGCAAACACCCCTGCCGGTGCGCGCATTGAGAACATTTCTAACATCGTCCTCGACGTTCAGTAAGTATGAAAAAAATCGCTCTCCTATTTGCGGTCCTTATAACTGGCGCAACCCTTGAAGCCCAGGTACTGTCTCCGCAGGATGACGGCTTGATTCCGAAGTCCGACATTCACTACTCGCAAACCCGTGTGGTTCCATATCCGCACTTGCGCCAGGACGACATGCTCTGGTCAAAGCGTCAATGGGAGCGGATTTTCACCCTTGAAAAGCTCAACCATCCTTTGTACTACCCCATTCAAGCTTTGCCTGACCGCAAGTCGCTATTTGATGTGATGAAGGATGCCATCTTGAGCGAGGGAAGCATCACGGAAGTTTACGATGACGACCTGTTCCTACGTCCGTTAACGGTGAATGAAGTAGGTGGACGCCTGTTTCGCATCGACACAATTCGCGACAACGACGACGGTACCATTTTGGCGATCGACTCTATCGAAGTGAAGGCGAACAATATTGTTGCATGGGACATTAAAAGTGACTGGTACTTTGACAAGCAGCGCGGCGAACTAAAGAGCCGCATTATTGGCATTTCACCAGTGATTAAGGATCCGCAAGAGGGTGACATCGTCAACTTGTTTTGGGTGTGGTTCCCCGATGCACGTCAAGCATTCGCAACGAACATCGCCTACAATCCCAACAACAATACGCGGCGTTTGTCGTTTGACCAGATTTTTCAGATGCGCTACTTCAACGCGGTAGTGACGAAAGAAGATAACGTCTACGACCGCGAGATCAAGGACTACAAGATCAACAATCCGATGGAGCAGTTGCTGGAGTCCAAGCGCATTCGCGAAGACCTGCGCAACCGCGAGCACGACTACTGGCAGTTCTAAGAAAACGCCACTACTCAAAGCCACCTTCGGGTGGCTTTTTTTTTGCTCCTAACTTGCACCCTTAATGGAACGCATCGCCCTGGTAGGCTTTGGAATCGCAGGGGCGTGCATTGCCGCGAACGCGCCCCAGGGAGTGGATCTCGTGGTCTACGACGTGGGCGGCCCACGGTGCTCGTCACGGGTCGCTACGGGGCTCGTGAATCCGATTGTACTCAAGCGCCGCCGCGTCGTCTGGAGAGCTGCTGAAGCCCTAGAGATCGCGCTGCGAACGTACCCGAGCGAGCTGCGTTCTTCGGGGACTATTTATGAGGTCCTACGTACGGTGCAGGAACTCAACGACTGGCAGGCCCTTGGCGACCATCCTGCTCTCGGTGCGTACTTGGGGCACGTTCACCCCATTCCTGCAGGGGTTCAGGGGATTGGGCTCGGCGAAGTCCGAGGGAGCTTTCGGCTGAACGTGATCGGCTTTCTGGAGCACATGATGGATCGGGTCACCGTGCGCCTCGAAACGGTGGAGCGTCTGGAACCTCAAGGGGACGGATCGTGGGCCATCAACGGGACGCATCACTTTGATCGGGTAGTGCTCGCTGAGGGCTACCAGGCGCGCTGGGCAGAACACTTTTGGGGTCCGCTGGGGTTCGCCCGCACCTGGGGTCAGGGATTGCGGGTTGCCGTTGAGTCCAACCCCTCGGTGATGCTTCACCGGAGCCACTTTGTGCTTCCGGACGGCGATGGGCTGCACCAGCTCGGAGCCTCGTTTGGATGGGGCATCGAGCATGGCGACCAGGATCCGCCAGAGGCTAGCGCAAGTCAGGCAGAGGAACTACTGAATTCCGCTCGAGAATGGATCGACGGCCCCATTGAGGTGAAGGACCAATGGACCGGAATCCGACCCAACACGCAGGACCGGCGGCCGCGCTGGGGATGGCACCCCGAGCACCCCACACTGGGAATGCTCAACGGGCTCGGGTCGCGAGGAACCCTGCACGCTCCCCTACTCGCTCAGGAGCTTTGGGATCAGCGCTTGGGCGCCGCGTCCGCGTCGTAGTGGACGAAGAAGTTGAGGTAGGTGACTCGGGCAATGCGAAAGAGGTAGGGACCGAGTACGACGAGGGTGCCGGCGAGGGCTCCGACCGTGGGCCACATGGACCAGCCGAGCCACACTCCGCAAATGATGTAGACGGCGACAAATAAGGCCACCGTGTAGGCGTAGGACACGTACATCGCACCGTAGTAAAAGTTGGGCTCGGGTTCGTAGTCCTGGCCGCAAACACTGCACGATGCGTACATTTTGTCCATGTTTTTGAGGTGGTAGGGATTGGGGTCCTCAAACATTTCACCCTCGTGGCACCTGGGGCATTTGGCGGTCGCGATGCTGTAGGGCTTGCTGCCTTTTCCGATCAATTTCATGGGGTATAGGGTGAATGGGTTAGCTGGTGCAAATTTACCCCTCGCACCACGGGGAATCGTGGTACTTTTGTCACCCTTATGCTGAGTGTACACCAAGTTAGTTTGAGTTTTGGAGGATCGGACCTGTTTAAAGGGATTTCGTTCCAAGTAAACCCCGGAGACCGCATCGGCCTCGTGGGCCGCAACGGAGCCGGAAAATCCACTCTTCTCAAGCTGATTGCGGGCCGCTACAAGCCGGACACCGGCAAAATCAGCTACCCGAGCGACTTCAGCATCGGATTTTTGACGCAGGATATGCCTCCGGCACCCAACGCCAGCGTGTGGGAAGAGGCCGCCTCAAGCTTTGTCGAAATCAAGCGCCTCGAGGCTGACATCGAGTCCATGACCGCCGAAATGGGCATGCGCACCGACTACGAGAGCGACGCCTACATGGACTTGCTCGAGCGCTTTCACCATGCTCAGGAGCGCTACCAGCACATCGGTGGCTACACCTACCAGGCGGATCTTGAGCGTGTGCTCTTGGGCCTCGGATTCAAGGCGACCGACTTTCACCAGCCGCTGAATTCGTTTTCGGGCGGATGGCAAATGCGCGTGGAACTCGCCAAAATCCTGCTGCAGCACCACGACGTACTGCTCTTGGACGAACCGACGAACCACCTCGACATCGAATCGATTTTGTGGCTCGAAGAGTTCTTGGCCGAGAGCAACCAGGCTATCATTCTGGTTTCGCACGACCGGACCTTCTTGAACAACGCGACCAACCGCACCCTCGAGATTGTGCTCGGTAAGAGCTACGACTACAATGTTCCGTACTTCAGGTACCTGACGCTTCGCGACGAAATCCGCGATAAGCAGCGCCAAGCCAAGGCCAACCAGGACAAAGAAATCAAGCACACGCAAGAGCTGGTGGAACGGTTCCGGGCCAAAGCCAGCAAAGCTTCGTTCGCCCAGTCGCTCATCAAAAAGCTCGACAAAATCGAGGTCATCGAGGTCGACGACGAGGACACGCGGCAGATGCGCTTTAAGTTTCCGCCCGCACCGCATTCAGGCAAGATTATGGCCCGCCTGCAGGGCATTCACAAGCACTACGGGCCCAAGCACGTGCTGCGCGGCCTTGACGTAGAATTTGTGCGCGGCCAAAAGATCGCGTTCGTGGGCCAAAACGGCCAGGGCAAGTCGACGTTGGTGAAAATCTTGACCGAGGGACTCGGCTACGACGGCAAGATTGAGTGGGGCCACCAGGTGCAGCTCGGGTACTACGCCCAGAACCAGGCTGAGGTACTCGACGGCACAAAGACCGTACTCGAGACGATTGAGGACGCGGCTCCGGACGAGATTCGCAAGAACGCGCGCAAGCTTTTGGGCAACTTCATGTTTGCCGGCGACGACGTCGAAAAGAAGGTGCGCGTGCTTTCGGGCGGCGAGCGCGGACGCCTCGCGCTCTGCCAGCTGATGCTGAACCCCATCAACCTTTTGGTGCTCGACGAACCGACGAACCACCTCGACATGGCGGCCAAGGACGTGCTCAAGCAGGCACTCATGCAGTACGACGGAACCCTCATCGTAGTGTCGCACGACCGCGAATTCATGGAGGGTTTGTGCAATCTGACCTACGAGTTTCGCGACGGCAATATCAAGCCGTACTTGGGCGGAATCGAGTACTTCCTCGAGCAGCGCAAGGTGGAATCGCTCCGGGCTATGGAAGTAGCCGGCGCGCAGAAGGCGGCGGCCGCGGCCAGCGCAGCTGCCGCGGCACCCAAGGCTGTAGCAAAGCGAAGCCGCGAGGACCAAAAGCGCTTGGATTCCGAACTCAAGAGCGCCCAAAAGGCCATGGAAACCGCCGAAAAGGCCTACGAAGCCGCGCAAGCGGCCCTGGACGCCATGGATGCCGAAGTGGCCAACCCTGAGGTATTTAAGGAGCGCAGTATGGATCCGACGTTTTTCAAGAACTACGAAGAGTTGCAGCACGCCGTGCACGCCCAATTCGAAGTCTGGGCTGAGGCGCAGGACCGATTTAACGCGGCAAACACAGCCGCCGAAGAAGCATAACCTAACTTTGGGGGTATGATGCGTACCCTTCTTACTGCGATGGCGATGCTGTTGGCCGTGGCCACAGCTACAGGCCAGTCCAAAAAGCAAGCTCTTGCCACCAAACCCAAGCTCGCGGTGTCGATCGTGGTCGACCAAATGCGCGCCGACTACCTGACGCGATTTGCTCCGCTGTACACGGGCGGTTTTAAGCGCTTGGTAGCGGAAGGCCACGTGTTTCGCAACGCGCACTACACACATACCCCCACCTACACGGGGCCCGGCCACGCGGTGGTGTACACCGGAACCGATCCGTCCAACCACGGCATCATCGCCAACGATTGGTACGATCCCGCCCTCGGCCGGACCGTGTACTGCGTCGAAGACCTCGAGGTACAGCCCGTGGGCAGCACCCGCGAAGCCGACAAGCGCAGCCCTAAGAACATTCGCTCAACCACCTGGACCGACGAGTTAGAGTGGGCCAGCATCGGCGCCTCTCGCGTGTATGGCTTTTCGCTCAAAGACCGCGGAGCCATTACCGCAGCCGGCCACTACGGCGATGCCGCGTTCTGGATGGACGACAAGGTGGGCTTCGTAACGT
The DNA here is from genome assembly GCA_044369335.1 of Schleiferiaceae bacterium. GTDB lineage: Bacteria > Bacteroidota > Bacteroidia > Flavobacteriales > Schleiferiaceae > TMED14. Next base: position 19,344 of record JBIPMA010000001.1, read on the forward strand.
CGTCGCACTATGCTTCAGAGCTTCCCGCTTGGATTCAGGCCTTTAATGCCACGCACAATCCCGCCAGCTACCTGAAGGGGTCGTGGGAACGCTTGATGGCTCCCTCAGTTTATGAGTCCTTCACAGGGCCCGACGAGCGTCCCTTTGAGGGCAAGCTCCGCGGGGCCTCTAGCGGCTCGTTCCCCTACGACCTCGCTGCGCTCGGCGCGGGCAATCCTGGGCTCATTCGCTACACGCCTTTTGGCAACCAAATCCTCATTGACGTCGCATTGGCTGCCGTCGACGCCGAAAATTTGGGTCGCGGAACCCACACCGACGTGCTCGCCATCTCCTTTTCTACGCCCGACCATCTGGGCCACCTGATGGGCCCGCGCGCCCAAGAGCTCATGGACGTCTACCTGCG